>JASLCM010000067.1 GCA_030151845.1 Bacteroides sp. | reverse complement strand
GTGAAAAAATGAACGTAAGGAACTTAATTTTCGATTCACCGTCGTTGCCTTACAACCATCATTCATTAATTGAATTATCCAAGACCTAACATCGTCTTGATCTGTTTTTAAGAGATTATCTTCATTTTCTTTTCCACCTAAGAAACCTTCAAACTGTTTTAAATCCCTAAAGTAGGAATCTACTGTCCGTTTCGAATAATTTTTCTCAGATGAGAGATAAGCTAAGAATCGAGCTTTAAACATATCATTCTCTTTACAAGAACGAATATATAAAATATACTGCGCCTATTCAAGAGAATTATCTATTTTTTACTCTTCTTCTTCTCTTAATTGTTGAACATAAACAGCGTGTTGTTTTTGCAATCTTTTTCTAATAGATGGCTTATCATACTGCTGTCTTTTTCTCAACTCTTTCATTACGCCAGTTCTTTCAAACTTTCTTTTAAATCTCTTAAGGGCTCTTTCGATATTTTCCCCTTCTTTTACAGGAACTACAATCATTTTCTGTTATTTATGTTTTATATAATTAAACTTTCAAAGTCTATTAGCGCGGCAAAATTACACATAGTTTCTTTATTCACAAAACTTTCATCTATAAAATCTTTATTAAAAAATAGATATCCAAACCATATTCTATCAAAATTCACTATTTTTAAATACATTTGTAAGTCATAGCTAATCAACAAACTAGAATCTGTATGAAGAATTTAATTAAAAATAACATCAACCTGGTTAGAGATAAGATGGCCAAGGCCCAAATAGCTGCCTGTATACTACCTACAGCAGATCCACACCTTAGCGAGTACTTAGTAGATCACTGGAAGACAAGAGAGTGGTGCTCTGGTTTCACCGGTTCTGCAGGAACTCTAGTTATTACTCAAAATGAAGCCGGACTCTGGACCGACTCGAGGTATTTCACGCAGGCTAGTTATCAATTAGAAGGTACTTCTATCCTCCTTCACAAAGAAGGCTTACCTGCAACCCCATCTATTCAAGAGTTCATTACAAGCAAGGTTCGTCCAAATGATAAAGTTGGAGCCGATCTACAGCTTTTTTCTATACAGCACATCAATACACTAACCTCAACTTTCAAAAAGAGTGGAATTACCTTGGTTCATTTTGATCCAGCTCAGGCATGGGAGGACCGTCCGGCCCTTCCTCTTCAACCCATCTCTCTTTTCGATGAACCCTTTCGGGGGAAAGAGACTAAGCAAAAGCTTATTGAGATAAGAAAGCAAATGAAACTAAAAGAGTGCGATACCCTTATAACAACCTCTCTTGAAGATATTGCATGGACACTAAACTTGCGAGGAGAAGACTTGCGTTGTACGCCAGTCTTTTTTAGTCATTTAATAATAGGTTTAAGTGAGGTCTCTTTGTTTGTTGATTCTAAAAAGCTTAAACCAGAAGTGGCCTCCTACCTCAAAGATATAAGGGTTAAGTTATTTCCCTATGAAGAGTTTACCTTAGCTTTAACTCAGCTAGACCCTGCCAAAATTTTAGTAGACCCCAAGACCACAAGCTATCAGTACCTATCCTACTTGCCAAACAAAGTCCAAATCGTCTTCGCCAACTCGCCTATTCCTCTTCTTAAATCCATAAAAAACAGCAATGAGATACAATCGATCCAACGAGCTATGCAAAAAGATGGAGTTGCGATGGTTCGTTTCTTAATGTGGTTGGAAGAGAAAATAGAAAAGAAGGAGTTTCCTACCGAACTCGATATTGTGAATCAGCTTTATTTTCTACGAAAACAGCAGCAAAACTTTAAAACCGTTAGTTTTGAAACCATTGCTGGTTACAAAGAAAATGGAGCAATAGTACATTATACACCTACAGAGGAATCCAGCAAAAGGATTAGTCCCAATAGTTTTCTACTAGTAGACTCTGGTGCCCAATACTTGGATGGGACTACAGATCTAACAAGAACCATTGCATTAGGAGCATTAACAGAAGAGGAGAAAAGAGATTACACTTTGGTGCTCAAAGGACATATAGCACTAGCTAATGCTAAGTTCCCTGCAGGAACTAGAGGTTCCCAATTGGATGTATTAGCAAGACTCCCTCTTTGGAACGAAGGGTTAAATTTTCTTCACGGAACAGGACACGGAGTTGGACACTATTTAAATGTTCATGAAGGTCCACAAAGTATACGCATGAATGAAAATCCAATAACCATGGAGGTAGGCATGTTAACTTCCAATGAACCAGGTATCTATAAAGAGGGAAAGCATGGTGTACGAATAGAGAATCTCATGCTTGTTGCCCCATACAAGCAAGGATTGTTCGGACCATACTATCAGTTTGAAACCGTAACTCTATGCCCAATCTGCACAAAAGGTATAAAAACAGAGCTCATGTCATCAGAGGAGATTTCATGGCTCAATAAATACCACGAAAAAGTATACAAACAGTTAGAGCCTCTACTTGCTACTCCTACTGAAAAAGCTTGGCTAAAAGAGGCTACTAAAAAGATAAACGTATGAGTCTAATTAAAACAGTAAGAGGATATACCCCTCAGTTTGGAAAATCGTGTTTCTTAGCAGAAAATGCTACGGTTATTGGTGATGTGGTCATTGGAGACAACTGCAGCATTTGGTTTAATACAGTTATAAGAGGAGATGTAAACGCCATAAGGATTGGAGATAGAGTCAATATACAAGATGGAAGTGTATTACACACCCTCTACCAAAAGTCGACTATTGAGATAGGAAACGATGTTTCTATTGGGCATAATGCAACAATCCATGGAGCTAAAATCAACGACTATGCACTTATCGGTATGGCTGCAACTCTACTAGACCATGCTGTTGTAGGTGAAGGTGCCATAGTCGCTGCAGGCTCGCTAGTTTTAAGCAACACGATTATACCCCCTGGAACAGTTTGGGCAGGAGTTCCCGCCAAATTCATTAAGCGAGTAGACCCTGCCCAAAGCAAAGAATTAAATGAAAAGATTGCTCACAACTACCTCATGTATTCCAGTTGGTATAATGAGTAATCTTAAAAGTTTATCATTTGTAAGATCTTATTTGTAGCTCCCGACTTTGAAACAACATACTGTCGGGAGTTTTTTCCTGTCTCATTTAACAAGTTCTTATCCTCATAAAACTGATTAAGCAATAGTTCTAACTCCTCATACTCCTTAATCGTGTAGGCCCCTTTACACTCTATCAGCTCTTTTGCCTCCATAAATTTATGAAATTTTGGACCAAAAAGAACGGGAACTCCATAAACTGCTGCCTCAAGTATATTATGGATTCCTACCCCAAAACCTCCTCCAACATAGGCTACTTCACCGTAACGGTATATAGAAGAGAGTAACCCAAAGCAATCTATAATCAAACAATCGGCCTTCTCTACATTCTCTTCCGTCGCCTTTGTATAACGTACATGCGTTCTCTTCAGTTTAGATACTATTTCCACCAAATGATTCTCATCTATTTCATGAGGGGCAATGATTAGCTTACAGTTGGGATGTGTATTAAAGTAGTTAATCAAAAGATCTTCATCTGGAGCCCACGAACTTCCCGCCACAAGTGTAAAATGGTTTTTACTAAAAGCCTCAACCAAAGGTAAGTTCTTAGCTTCTTCCTTTATCTCTAACACGCGATCAAACCGGGTATCCCCTACTACAGTGGAGCGAGTAACGCCTATTTTATTAAGATAACGCTTTGAGGCCTCATTTTGGACAAAAAGATGATCAAAATTTTTCAAAACCTTGCGGTAAGTTCCTCCGTACCATTGAAAAAAGATTTGTTCTCTCCTAAAAATAGAGGAAACGCTATATACAGGAATTCTCCTTGCGTGCAACTCATCTAAATAGTTTTTCCAGAATTCATACTTTATAAAAAAAGCCATGCACGGATTCGCTATATCTAAGAACTTCTTAACATTCCTTGGTTTATCAAAAGGAAGGTAGCAAACAATATCTGCCCCTTTATAATGTTTTCTCACCTCATATCCTGAGGGAGAAAAAAAAGTGAGTAAAATTTTGTAATTAGGGTATAACTTTCGGATTTCCTCTATAAGAGGACGTCCCTGTTCAAATTCTCCTAATGAGGCTGCATGAAACCAGATGTAATAAGCATCTGGTTCACGTTGCTGTCTTAGTAGCTCATACACAACCCAGTGCCCCTTCATCATCTTGCGAGGCTTTCTACTAAAAGGGGCAGCTAAATGTACAAAAAAGTCGTATATTATAATTGCTAGATTATAAAGCATATCTCTATTTTAGTTCACTAATGGCTCTATTTAATCGAGCAATCGTCTCTTCTTTGCCTATCATGTAGGTAATATCAAACATATGAGGTCCTTTACTCTCTCCCACTATAGCTAAACGGAAAGCATTCATCACCTTGCCCATTTTTAGCTCATTGGTATTAATCCACTCTATAACCACTTTCTCTTGATTCTCTGCACTAAAGTCATCCACCCCTTCAAGCAATGAAACCAGCTGACTCATGGTCTCGGAAGAGTCCTCTTTCCAGCGTTTTTTAACAGTTTTTGCATCATACTCCTCAGGTGCAACAAAAAAGAAACTACTAGCATCCCAAAGTTCATGGATAAACGACACCCTGTCTTTAACTAAACCCACTACAGCTTCAACCTTTTCTTGTGAGGTTACTATCTCTTTTTCCTCTAGAATAGGTAGGAAAAGTTGTGCCAATTCGGAGTTACTTTTTTTCTGAATGTATTGGTGGTTAAACCAAACAGCCTTTTTATAGTCGAACTTAGCACCCGACTTACTGCATCTATTTAAATCAAAAGATTTTATAAGTTCCTCCATAGAAAACAACTCTTGATCGGTCCCAGAGCTCCATCCTAAAAGTGCTAAAAAGTTAATTACAGCTTCTGGTAAGTATCCTTGCTCTCTAAAGCCATTCGAAGTATCACCTGTTTTAGGATCTTTCCACTCAAGAGGAAAAACAGGAAAACCTAATCGGTCACCGTCTCTTTTACTTAGTTTTCCATTTCCTTCTGGTTTAAGCAATAATGGAAGATGAGCAAACCTAGGCATAACATCGGCCCACCCAAAAGCTTCATAAAGTAAAACATGCAGTGGGGCAGAAGGCAACCACTCTTCTCCACGAATAACATGAGATATTTGCATTAAGTAATCGTCTACAATGTTTGCTAAGTGATAGGTAGGTAATTCATCGGCCGACTTATACAACACCTTGTCATCAAGTATTGAGGAGTTTATAGTTACCTCTCCACGAATAATATCGTTAACAACAACATCTCTACCAGGCTCTACTAAGAAACGAACTACATATTGCTCTCCCTTTGCTATCCTACTCTCCACCTCTTCTGCTGAGAGAGAAAGAGAGTTATTCATAGACATACGAGTAGAAGCATCGTATTGAAAGTTTTCCACCTCTTCTCGTTTGGCAGCCAACTCCTCGGCAGAGTCAAAAGCGATATATGCTTTTTTATTTTCTAATAAGACGTTTACATATTTTTTATAGATAGCTCTACGTTCTGACTGTCGGTACGGCCCATATTCTCCTCCAAAAGAGACTCCTTCATCAAACGGAATATTAAGCCACTTAAATGACTCTAAAATGTACTCTTCTGCTCCAGGAACAAAACGATTGGAATCTGTATCTTCAATCCTAAAAATAAGCTCTCCATCGTTCTGTTTAGCAAAAAGATAATTATATAGTGCTGTACGAACTCCACCAATGTGTAACGCTCCTGTTGGACTTGGAGCAAACCTAACTCTAACTTTTCTATCAGACATATTGTTTCTCTATAATTATAATCAACGGCAAAATTAAGCTTTTTTTTCCATACTATTCATTAAATTTGTATTTTTCGATATTAAACAGGAAACAGCATGCATTACACTTCAGAGAAAAATAGAATTCCACTTAAGGATATATTATACAAGGTTTTAATCTTTTTATCGGCGGTTGCATTAATCGTATATTTCTTACCTAGAGACGGTAAATTCAACTATCAGTTTGATGTAAACAAACCTTGGAAGTATGGTCAGCTCATGGCCACTTTTGACTTCCCTATCTATAAGGATCAGAAGGTTATTAACCAGGAACAAGACAGCTTATTAAAGTCTTTTTATCCCTATTTTACACTCGATGAAGAGGTACAGAGCAAAGTTCTAGAAACTCTTGAAGCAAATAGTAGAGAGAGAGCATTGCCTAAATCTCAAAAAAAATATTTAAACCACATTAAAAGTCTTCTAAACGAAATCTATCAAAAGGGAGTTATAGCTTCCGATGAGCTAGCACAACTGCGAACAGATACCATTAACAGTATCATGCTTATTGAAGAAAAATTAGCTATCAAGAAAGATATTCAAGAGTTATTCACGGTTAAAGATGCCTATGAATATATTCTAAATGCAGACACTGCACAGTATAAAAAAGAGATTCTTAGGCAGTTTACGATTAACGATTATATCATGCCTAACCTTAGCTATGAAAAAGAACACACAGAAACGGCTAAGAAAGAGATGCTTGAAAGTATCTCTTGGGCAAGTGGGATTGTTCAAAGTGGACAGAAGATAATAGACCGTGGAGAGATAGTAACTCCACACACCTACAACATCCTGCAATCTCTTGCAAAAGAGTCGACCAAACGCAGTGAAACAAAGAGTCAGAAACATGTTATTTTACTAGGACAAACACTATTTGTTGGCATACTGATGCTTTGCTTTATGCTCTACATTGATCTCTTTCGTAAAGATTACTACAAAAGAAAAAGAACGCTTCTTTTGCTTTTCCTACTCGTCATATTTTATTGCATTATTACAGCAATTATGGTTGATAAGAACATCTTTCATGTTTATATTATCCCCTATGCTATGCTACCTATTATTATTCGAACTTTCCTAGATTCAAGAACAGCTCTTATAGCTCATCTTGTTACTGTTTTAACCTGTTCCATCATACTTAGGTATCCCCATGACTTTATTCTTTTACAAACTATAGGAGGCTTGGTTGCCATTTATAGTTTAAAAGAGCTTTCCCAACGTTCCCAACTAATTCGATCGGCTTTTCTAGTTATTATTAGCTATGCACTTGTTTACCTCTGTATTGAATTAATCACTGAAAATGATTTAACAAAGCTAAACCTTAACACCTATCTTCTTTTTGTTGTTAATGGTATTTTACTTTTGTTTACCTATCCCTTACTCTTTCTCCTAGAGAAAACCTTTGGCTTCACCTCAAATGTTACCTTAGTAGAACTTTCTAATATAAATAGTCCATTGTTAAGACGAATGTCGGAAGTTGCTCCAGGAACCTTTCAGCACTCCATGCAGATGGCAAATTTAGCAGCAGAAGCTGCTATTCATATTGGTGCAAACAGCCAGCTTGTTCGTACTGGTGCACTTTATCACGACATAGGAAAGATGGAAAATCCAGCTTTTTTCACTGAAAATCAATCGGGAAAAGTGAATCCGCATAAAAATTTAAGCTATGAAGAGAGTGCACAGGTTGTAATCAATCACGTTCTCGACGGAATCAAGCTAGCCGATAAAAACAACTTACCAAAGGCTATCAAAGACTTTATAACTACACATCATGGCAAAGGCAAAACAAAGTATTTCTATATCTCATGGATGAATGAACACCCCGATGAACAACCAAACGATGAACTGTTTACCTATCCTGGTCCTAATCCTTTCTCGAAAGAGACTGCGATATTGATGATGGCTGATGGTGTGGAAGCCGCTTCGAGAAGCTTGCCAGAATATACCGATGAAACAATCACAGCTATTATTGACAAAATTATAGATAGTCAAGTGGAAGAGGGTTATTTTAAAGATTGCCCCATAACCTTTCAAGATATTGCTACCATTAAAGAGGTTTTCAAGAATAAATTAAAAACCATTTACCATACACGCATCAGTTACCCTGAGTTACAAAATAAAAAGTAGCTTTACATGGGATCTACGTCGTAATAAACCTGAAGGGATTTTGCTCCTGGAGAGCGAATAACCTCTTCTTGAATGATACGTAAACTATACCGAGCTTGTTTTATAGAGGAACCTGTTTCTATCTTTAAAACGAGCTTTTTTATATACAACCCTTGTATCCTTGCTACAGGAGGATTATCTGGGCCTAAAACTCGGTTGTTAAAAACTAAACGCAGTTTCCCTGCCATCAAATTGGCAGCACGATCCAACACAACTGAATCACGATGTTTTAAGTATACATAGATAAGTCGGAAATAAGGAGGATAACTAAACAACCTCCGCTCGGTCAGTTGATCCCTCACCATCCCTTCATAGTCATTTGATATAACCTGCTGGATTATAGGATGGTCTATGCTTTTTGTTTGTAGAATCACAATCCCTTGCTTCTCTTTCCTTCCTGCTCGACCAGCCACCTGAGCTATCATTTGAAAAGCTCTTTCATACGACCTAAAGTCTGGGTAGTTTAACATCGTATCTGCATTCAGTATTCCAACAACACTAACCTTATCAAAATCGAGCCCCTTAGATACCATCTGAGTCCCTATTAATACATTCGCCTCTCCCGATTGAAAAGAGGATATGATTTGCTCGTAACTTTTTTTAGTTCGGGTAGTATCAAAATCCATACGTGTACACCTCGCTTGAGGAAAAATTCGTTTAACCTCATCTTCTATTCGTTCTGTACCAAAGCCCCGTTGACTCAACTCTTCACCTCCACAGGAGGGACATTTATGGGGAGGTATTTCTGTATGTCCACAATAGTGACAACTTAGCACATTTAGCCCCTTATGTAGTGTTAAGCTTACATCGCAAGAGGTGCATTTAGGCACCCACCCACAAGCTGTACACTCAATCAATGGTGCATATCCCCTTCGATTTTGAAAAAGTATAACCTGCTCCTTTCTTTCAAATGCTTCGGTCATTTGCTCTACTAAAACTGGAGAGAACTGACCTATCATTCGTTTTTTTCGAAACAACTCTTTAATGTCTACAGGTATAATATGAGGTAGTTTTACCTCTTTAAAACGCTCACTTAATTGAACAAGTCCATATTTCCCTTTTTGAGTATTATCCCAACTCTCTATAGAAGGAGTTGCAGTGCCTAGTAAGGATTTACCACCCAGCAACGTAGTTAAAACAATACTTAGATCACGAGCATGGT
The DNA here is from genome assembly GCA_030151845.1 of Bacteroides sp. Classification (GTDB taxonomy): domain Bacteria; phylum Bacteroidota; class Bacteroidia; order Bacteroidales; family Bacteroidaceae; genus Bacteroides_E. The sequence continues at coordinate 726 of JASLCM010000067.1, read as the reverse complement.
AGCGTGGTGCTGGGTCTTGTTGTTTATAGGTTGTTTCATGCTCTTCGTCGATAATGATTAGCCCCAAATTCTTAAAGGGGAGAAAAACAGAGGAGCGAACGCCCAATATCACCTGAAAAGGAGATTCACTCAATTGCTTCATCCAAACTTCTACCCGTTCTGCATCAGAAAATCTAGAGTGGTAAACACCTAGTTGGTTCCCAAAAACACGTTTCAACCGAGCAGTAATTTGTGTTGTTAAGGCTATTTCAGGAAGCAAGTAGAGCACCTGTTTTCCCTGCTTCAAAAAATACTCGATTAACTTAATATAGACCTCTGTTTTACCACTTGCAGTAACCCCATGTAACAAGGTTACATCTTTATCTTGAAAAGAAGATATTATTTCTTCATAAGCTCTCCCTTGTGGCTCACTTAACTCATGTGCATCCTCAACTTCCACCTCCTCCAAAAAATCTTCAAGTCTTGTCTTATTTTGAGAATAGCAATAGAAAACACCCCGTTTTACTAAAGCAGTACAGATAGCTGAGGAGATGTTAGCCTCATCAAGTAGTTTTTTCCTAGCTATTTCTAAAGGCTTTTTATTGGTTAGCCAACCAGAGAGCTCTATGTACTTCATGACCAACTCTTGTTGTTTAGGGGCGCGGTTCAGCTCTTCAAAAAGTAAACTAAGTTCTCTCTCTTCTTGATACCTATCAACCAAAGCTATCATCCGTTCTGTTTTAGGCT
>JASLCM010000056.1 GCA_030151845.1 Bacteroides sp. | reverse complement strand
ATTTATAAAAATAAAAAAGAGCTAATTACTTAGCTCTTTCAAAACAAAACGAATTATCTCATCTATTTTTTCAGAAGATGAGTATCTATCATCTCTTTCAATGATTCCTTAGGTACTAACCCTTGTGCCATCTTTGGCTCCTCATCCATAGGCACAAACAGAAGTGAAGGGATACTACGAATACCAAACATAGCAGATAACTCCTCCTCTACCTCAGTATTCACTTTATAAACGGTAATATCATCACCATACTCCTCGGCTATTTCATCTAGTATAGGAGATAGCGCTTGACAAGGTCCACACCAATCTGCATAAAAATCTATAATAGCTGGTTTATCTCCTAAGTACTCCCATTTTGATGGGTTCTTTTCAAAGTCCATTACTTTCTTTAAGAATGTAGCCTTATCTAAATTTACTGTTTTCATTGTTCTAAATTTTTAATTCCTAATTTTTCTTTTTTACTAATGCAAAGATAAGGCTACAGAAGAGATATATTAAATAAAACCACTTGCTATACAACAAGTCTGCCCTTGTTCTACAGCAAGTAAGCTAAAAGGAGAGTTTCGTTTCCATCAGATTCAATATGTTCCGTTTATCTTTACAGATTCTAAACAAAAAGTCAGATAAAATATCAAACTTATATTTTTGCTTATATCAATATAATTAATCAAATTTGCGAGTTTTTGTAACAGATTAAGATTTAAGTTAAACAAAATGAAATTAGCAAAACTTGTTGGCTACAATGGCCAAACCAGTATCCGTACAGAACTTGTAGCTGGTCTCACTACATTTCTTACCATGTCTTACATTTTAGCAGTAAACCCAGACATTCTATCACAAGCGGGTATGAGTAAGGAGGCTGTATTTACAGCAACAGCCCTCGCCTCTGCGATTGCAACCTTTCTCATGGCTACATTAGCAAAACTTCCTATAGCTTTAGCCCCTGCAATGGGTGTTAATGCGTTTTTTGCTTTTACCCTAGTACAAGGAATGGGACTCTCTTGGCAAACGGCTTTAGCCGCAGTTTTTATCGAAGGGATCGTTTTTATCCTAATTACGCTATTTAACATTCGGGAAGCCATTGTAAATAGTATTCCTTTGAGCTTACGCTACGCAATTTCTGCAGGAATAGGGATGTTTATCTCCTTTATTGGACTTAAAAATGCAGGAATTATTGTACCTAATGAAGCTACATTCGTTATGCTTGGAAAGTTTACACCTGTAGCTTTATTAGCTGTAGGTAGCATCATGCTAAGTGGAATCCTCATGAAGTTCAAAGTAAAAGGAGCGTTGTTTTATAGCATTATGGCTTGTACGCTTATCGGTATTCCTATGGGAGTAACTCAAGTTCCTGAGAACTTTACTCTTGTCTCTATGCCACACTCCATAGAGCCAACCTTTATGAAATTTGACTTTAGTCAGATCTTCTCTATCGATATGTTAATCATTGTATTTGTTCTTATTTTCATGGACCTTTTTGATACCATTGGTACTCTAATTGGGGTGACTGCAAAAGGAGGATTAATGGATAAGGATGGAAATGTTCCTAACATCAAACAAGCGCTATTGGCGGATGCTATAGGAACCACCGTAGGAGCAGCTTGTGGAACATCAACCGTAGGAGCTTTTGTAGAGAGTGCCTCAGGCATTAGTGAAGGAGGAAGAACAGGACTTACCTCATTAACTGTATCTATACTCTTTATTCTCTCCCTCTTCTTTGCTCCACTATTCCTTCTTATTCCAAGTGCTGCAACAACAGGTGCTCTCTTTATCGTTGGTGTATTAATGATTGGTAACATTCCAAAAATTAACCTTGATGATATCTCTGAAGCACTTCCAGCATTTGTAACCATGCTTATGATGGTTTTAACCTATTCTATTGCCGATGGTATTATTTTAGGTATGTTAAGCTATGTTGTAATTCGCGTTTTCACAGGCCATTATAAGGAAATTTCAATAACTATGTATATCTTGTCTATTCTATTTGTAATTAAGCTAATTATAGGCTAATTCATGAAATTTGAACTGACATCGTCATACAAACCCACAGGTGATCAACCCGAAGCTATAGCTCAACTAACAGAGGGTGTCCGTCAGGGACTTCCAGGACAAACTCTGTTAGGAGTTACAGGTTCGGGTAAAACCTTTACTATTGCAAATGTTATTGCAAACATAAATAAACCCACCTTAGTTTTAAGTCACAATAAAACACTTGCAGCTCAACTTTACAGTGAGTTTAAAGGCTTCTTTCCCAACAACGCTGTAGAGTATTATGTTTCATACTATGATTACTATCAGCCTGAGGCCTATCTTCCTAGTTCAGATACCTACATTGAAAAAGATTTAGCGATTAATGATGAGATAGACAAGCTTCGTTTAGCAGCAACCTCTGCCCTACTCTCAGGAAGAAAAGATGTCGTAGTTGTATCATCCGTTTCTTGTATCTATGGTATGGGAAACCCATCCGATTTCTATAAAAATGTAATAGAGGTTGTACAAGGAAAAAATTTTAGTAGAAATGTTTTTCTCAGACAACTTGTTGATAGTTTATATCTAAGAAACGATGTAGAACCCAGCCGGGGAAACTTTACAGTTAAAGGAGATACAGTTACCATCCATTTAGCCTATACAGACTACCTACTCCGGGTCAGTTTCTGGGGAGATGAAATAGATGCGATAGAAGAAGTAGATCCACTATCGGGAACCACTGTTGCCACCTTTAATGAGTATAAGATTTATCCAGCCAATCTCTTTATGACCACCAAAGAGGCTACCATACGTGCTATAAAGCTAATAGAAGATGACCTAACCAAGCAGGTTGACTTCTTTAAATCAATTGGAAAAAACTTTGAAGCCAAACGGCTTTATGAACGGGTAACCTATGATCTAGAGATGATTCGTGAACTGGGGCACTGCTCAGGCATTGAAAACTACTCGAGGTATTTCGATGGTAGAGAGCCTGGAACTCGTCCCTACTGTCTCCTTGATTTCTTCCCAGATGACTTTCTTATCGTTATAGATGAAAGTCATGTAACTATTCCTCAAATCAGAGCAATGTATGGAGGCGATAAAGCAAGAAAGAGTAACCTTGTTGAGTATGGTTTTCGCCTACCTGCTGCAAAGGATAACCGCCCACTTAAGTTCGAAGAGTTTGAAGAACTGGCCAAAGAGGTTATCTACGTTAGTGCTACACCAGCAGACTATGAGCTGATAAAGTCTGAAGGAGTGGTTGTTGATCAAGTGATACGTCCAACGGGATTACTAGACCCGATTATAGAGGTTCGTCCGAGTATGAATCAGATTGATGATTTAATGGAAGAGATTCAATTGCGAATTGAACGAGAAGAACGTGTTCTTATCACCACACTTACTAAAAGAATGGCCGAAGAGCTCACTGAGTATCTTTTAGAACATCAAGTTCGCTGTAACTACATTCATAGCGACGTTGATACATTAGAACGTGTTAAAATTATGGATCAACTCCGACAAGGTATCTATGATGTTCTTATCGGCGTAAACCTTCTCCGCGAGGGATTAGACTTACCTGAAGTTTCTCTAGTAGCTATCCTTGATGCCGATAAAGAGGGCTTCCTACGTTCCCATCGCTCACTTACCCAAACTGCAGGGCGTGCTGCTAGAAATGTTAACGGCATGGTTATCATGTATGCGGATAAAATAACAGATAGCATGCAAAAGACAATAGATGAAACCAATCGAAGAAGAGAGAAACAGATTGCCTACAATGAAGCACATGGCATAACCCCAAAACAGATAAAAAAAGCTAGAAATCTTGCTGTTTTTGCCGGACACCTATCTGAAAATCAATCGGAAGGGGGGGACTCTCCAAAAGGTAAAATTGCAGCCGATCCAATTCTAGACTATATGAGCAAACCTCAATTAGAGAAAGCGATAGAACGGACTCAGAAGCTAATGAAAGAGGCGGCTAAAAACCTTGAATTTATCGAAGCTGCTCAATACAGAGATGAGTTAATTAAACTTCAAGAGCTATTAACTAGCAAGTAGAAGAGTTATAACTTTTTTGCGTTAATCAAACACAACCAACCCCCCTAAGCTTTCACCTGTCACTTAGTAGTTTTTTAGTGAATCTCTCCTATCCTTTTCATATAAAGTCTCTAAAAGAAGAGGAATATTAAGAGAAAGAAACTATATTTAAGAACCAGAGTAAACAGTAACCGCTTTACACTGGTAACTTTAAACGACTATAAAAACACTAAGACTATGATTATTGGTATTCCCAAAGAGAGTATGCCAGGTGAGGCACGTGTTGCTGCCACTCCTGATACTGTACATCAGTTCGTAACAGACGGCATGAAGGTTTTGGTTGAGAAATCTGCAGGACAAGGCTCTTATTACTCCGATGAAGAGTATGAAAAAGCTGGTGCACTACTGATAGATTCGGCTATAGATCTTTATCAACAGGCCAACCTTATTCTTAAGGTGAAAGAACCTCTATTTAACCATGAGGTAAACAAACATGAGGTAGAACTCATGCACGAAGGACAATATCTCATCACATTTATTCATCCCGCCTCACCCGTCAATCATGAGATGGTAAAACAGCTGGCTAAACAAGGAGTTATTAGTCTGACGCTTGACGGAGTTCCAAGAATTTCTAGAGCGCAAAACATGGATGCACTAACCTCTATGAGTACTTGTGCTGGCTACAAGGGGATTCTTATGGCAACCAATCATCTTCCTAAATTTATGCCTCAAATGTTTACAGCCGTGGGAGCTATCCAGCCCGCAAAAGTCCTTGTTTTAGGAGTAGGTGTAGCAGGCTTACAAGCGTTAGCGACGGCTAGAAGACTTGGAGCTATAACCTATGCAGCAGATATTCGACCTGCAGCAGTAGAACAAGCACAGAGTTTAGGTGCAAAAGTTGTTCCAACAGGTGTTCCTGAGGAGCTAGCTGTAGCTACTGGAGGATATGCCAAACACCTTCCCAAAGAGTGGCTTATTAAAGAACGAGAGGCGCTAAAAGAAGTAATTAAAGAGGCTGATATTGTTTTCTGTAGTGCACTTGTTCCAGGTAAAATAGCCCCGATCTTACTCACATCAGAATTAATTAAGGAGATGAAAAATGGCTCTGTTGTGGTAGATATTTCAATAGATCAAGGGGGAAACTGCGAACTAACTCCTCCTGGAGAGATCAAAAAAGAGCACGGCGTAACACTTATCGGCATTAAAAATATACCAGGAATGTTACCAACAAGTTCAACTTGGATGTTTTCTAAAAATGTATATCATTTAGTGAGGTTTCTCACTAAGGATGGAGAACTCTCACTTGATTTAGAAGATGAGATTGTGCAATCAATACTTGTCACTCACAAGCATGAGGTCGTCCATTCTGGAGCTAAAGAGGCCATGAATTTAAATTAGTTTATTCATGTTAAAGTTATAGCAGGGAGAAGCCTTCCTGCTATAACTTTATTAAACATTCAACTATGAACCCTATCTATTTAATCATTCTGTTTTTACTATCAACGGTGGTAGGATACTTTGTTATTAAAAAAGTTCCAAGTTTACTTCACACTCCCCTTATGTCTGGCATGAATGCCCTATCTGGAGTAACTATACTGGGAGCTATTGTTGCCGTAGGCTACTCATACAGCGCATCAGGTAGTTCTTTTTATTTAGGTCAGCTCATTGGTGGACTAGCTATAGTCTTAGCAGCAATCAATGTAATGGGTGGATTTGGAGTAACCCACCGCATGTTACGTATGTTTAACAAGAAAAAAAATAAGCAACAATGACAGAAACACTCTACTACATAACATGCACCATCCTATCGCTCATGATCTTGGCAGGTATATCCATGATGAGCAAAGTAAAAACAGCAGCATTTGGTAATCTACTCAGTGCACTCGGTATACTCATCGGAGTAATTGTTACCTTATTTTATTACTCCATTTTTTCAATAAGTACCATCTACCTTTTTATCTTAATTGGCGTAGTTATTGGCCAACTCCTTGCCCAACGAGTAAAAATGATTGAAATGCCTCAATTGGTAGCTGTCCTCAATGGAGTTGGAGGAGCAGCATCGGCACTTGTTGGAGGATTAACCCTTGCTAATATTGGTACTACACACTCCCCTTATCCTATTTTTACAAATGTAACAGCCACACTAGCCCTAGCTATTGGGGTACTTACTTTTGTTGGCAGTTTTATTGCTGCAGGAAAATTACACAAGGTCTTACCACAGCAACCCATTGTGTGGAAAAGGCACGTATTTAAAACGAATCTGTTTCTCATAGGATCTTTGCTTACGATAGTAGCTTCGGTTTTTATAGGGAATTCATCCTTTTTTACCCCTGGATTCATTATTTTTTGCGCCTTATTCTTTAGCTCCCTTTTTGGAATAGCCTTTGCAATTCGAGTTGGTGGAGCCGATATGCCCATAACAATCTCTCTACTCAACTCGCTTAGTGGTGTAGCAGGAGCAATTGCAGGTATGGCTATCGGAGACATCCTACTCGTAGCAGTTGGCGGAATAGTGGGCGCCTCTGGTCTATTACTCACACAGATTATGTGCAAAGCAATGAATCGAAGTCTGCATGAAATCTTACTTGGAAAAACCTCGGTAACAAGTAAACAAAAACAGGCTCCCTCAATTCAGACTCCCTTAAACATCGAAAGGAGTTCAGCCATCGACCTTAAAACGGTCAAAGAGGCTATCATTGTACCAGGTTATGGAATGGCTTTGGCACAGGCACAACACCTTGTTAAACAGTTGGCCGATCAATTAGAGGCTAATGGAGCTAGAGTCA
>JASLCM010000044.1 GCA_030151845.1 Bacteroides sp. | reverse complement strand
CAGGGATTCGAACCCTGGACCCATTGATTAAGAGTCAATTGCTCTACCAACTGAGCTATGAGTGCATTTCCTCTTAATTGCACTGCAAAGGTAAATGATTTTTTTTAACTGACAAGAGTTAATAATTTTTTTTTAAGCTGAGTTCTCTCTTTATTTTCAATTTTAACACTACCTGTTTTTTAGACCCTTCCTATGATTTTTTATTAAGTGATAGTAAGATAATGTTTTAGGAATAAACAGCCTCGGTTTATTTGCTTCGTAGAGTAAGCTATGAATGTTGTTTTTTATACTTGGTTAAAAAATGTAAAACAGCTTTTTATAATTCATACATCTCTGAGGGTAAAGTACGTTTAAGGGCAGTTAGTTGAATATCTTTTCCTACAATGATATTTTTTTCCCTCAATGCATACTCTATGGTTTTGTAGGCCAGCTCTGGATGATTGTTGTCCTTACTTAAGTGGCATAACCAGATGTTTTCTAACTCTTTGTGGAAATTATTGGCTAGAAACTGAGCTGTCTCTCGGTTGCTCATATGTCCGTTCTTTCCTCGAATCCGATCTTTAAGGTAGCGGGGGTAGGGCCCCATAGCTAGCATTTCATCGTCATAGTTGGCTTCAATGATTAGGTGGTTGGCTTTTTTAATGTATTTAGCTGCAGTTGGGGTAATTTCACCTAAGTCGGTTAAAAAGGAGAATGTTTTGCCACCCACCTCAATGCAGTACCCTACATTATCTGTACCATCGTGTGGAACTTCAAATGGAGTTATTTTAAAATCCTTGAAAACAAAAGGTTCCTCTTTACATATATAATGTGCAGAGCCATTCAATTTTATTTTGGTACAATAATTTTTGTTGATTCCTTGATGAATCTCATGAGTGGTGTAAATAGGAATATTATGACGCTCTCCTAAGTAACCAACTGCTTTGATATGATCTGCATGGTCGTGAGTAATAAATACAGCTTTAATCTCTTCGAGGGAGATTCCCTCTTCTTTTAAAATTTTCTTTGTGTTCCTAATGCCGATGCCTGCATCAACAAGGATTCCATATGTGGATGTGCCTAGGTAATAGCTGTTTCCACTACTACCACTACCTAAACTCATAAACTTTATTTTCATCATGATAAAATAAATGCCGTTAATTCGGTCAGTAATTAACGGCAAAGATAAGGAAAAAAGAGGAGTTTGCTATTTAGCTAATTCTCTCTTTTTATCCAGGTGTTGAGTAACCTTGGCAAATACAAGTAAAGCAATCGCTGCAAGAAGTCCAATTCCAGCAAAATAGAACCAAATGTAGTGTGCATTTACACTTGCTGCTTCCCAAGCTGCTCTACTCTCAAAAAGAGCGGGGTCTGGACAGTACTTAGAGAGTAGGTATCCTGCTAGCCCAAATCCAAGAATAGAGGATAGAAAAGAGTGAAGGTTACTAAAGCCTAAATACATACCCTCTTCTCCTTTTGGAGCCTGTAATGAGAAATACTCAAGAAAACGAGGAGAGATGAAACACTCGGCCAAAGCTTGTACAACAATACCTAGCATCATCATAAGCGTTACGTTGCTCATTCCTGTGATAAGTTCACTCTTAAACATATTTCCACAGGCCATTAGTAGGGCAGAAACTGGAATTAGAAACATCCCAATGTTCATCGAGGTTAGTGCACTTTTTTTAGACATAAGTTTAGTTATAAAGCTTACGCAACACACTACAACAAATGGATTCACATTGGCTATCCAGCCTGGTTTTGCACTCTCTCCAGCCAAGCGAATAACATACTTAGGCATTGTGGCATAGAGCTGCTGTTGTACCATCCAGAATCCAGTAACAATTAAAATTAAGAGAATGAGTCGCCAGTTTGAGAAGATACGAAGAAAGCCCTGTCCTATCTCTTTCATGCTTTTTCCTTCCCCTTCGGTATGAGCCGATTTGTAGAGAAGAATTACTGCAAATAGAGCGATTAATGTCATTGTTGCCGAAAAGTAGTTAATGTAGATATAGGCTTGTTCTCCAATTTGATTTCTGAGCGGATCAATAATGGTTTTTCCAGTAAAAGCACCAATGTTAACCATCATGTAGAAGATAGAGTATCCTTTTGCACGATTGGCTTCGGTTGTCTCTTTTGCTACTGAGCCTGAAATAACCGATTTAATGAAAGAACCTCCCACCATGAGTAAAAAAAGCACAGGAGCTATCATCCATCGTTCATTGCTTTCTCGTAGCCCAAAGAACTCGGTGCTCTCGCCATAACTAACCAATCCACTAGCCTCAAGTAGGGTAGGGAGTACTCCTAGTCCGAGATAACCCGCTGTGAGCAGTGAAAAGGCAATAATCATCGACTTTCTAAATCCAATCTTATCGGCATAGGCGCCTGTAAAAATGGGTAGTAGGTATAGACCACCAGAAAATAGACCTGCAATAATTCCTGCTTCGGTATCACTAAATCCTAAAATATTGGAAAGGTAGATGGTTAATACAATAAATACGGCATAGTAGGCCATACGTTCAAATAACTCCACCACATTACTCACCCAGAATGCGCGAGTGTAGCCAGTTTTAGGGGTAGGGGCTGTTTTGTTCATCTTTTATTTATCTGTTAATGTTTTTAAAATTGAGGGTAAAGATAATCATTTGTGCTATAAAAACGAGATAAAACCCTCTTATTGGTTGCATAAAAACAAGAACTGCTTACTAAAAGATAGATATTTTTATTTTTATACTTCTTTTATACAAGAAATACCTACTTTTAGCGATTGTATAGATAGAGAAGAATTGCTTACTTTGTAAAAAAGGAGAAGAGAGATGGAAGAGAATTTTAAAATAAAGTCGACCGATAAAATGGCGAAGTTAATTGGAAATAGCTATTCGCTATTGTTGGTTATGGATCGTTTTGGAATCCCACTAGGGTTTGAGGAGAAGAGCGTAAGAGAGATTTGTGAAGAAAATGAGGTCGATACAAATACGTTTTTGGCTGTAGCTAATTTCGTTTGTGAGGGCTTTTCCAGAATAGATGGTAAGTCAGCATGCTTATCCATCTCTTCTTTGGTAAATTACTTAAGAAGTTCTCATCGATATTTCATCGACTCTTTATTACCACGTATACGCACTCAGTTGGTTGAAGCGATTGGTGATACAAAAAATCGAGTGGCCTCACTTATCATTAATTTGTTTGATGAGTACAGTGAAGAAATTGAGAAGCATATGGATTTCGAAGATAAAACAGTCTTTACTTATGTGGATCAGCTATTGGATGGGTCTCTCAAAAAAGGATTTACAATTAGTACCTATTCGATGCATCATGATTTAATTAGTGAGAAGGTGGCCGAACTAAAAAATGTTATTCTACGGTTTTGTCCCAAAGAGGTGAATCACTCTCAATTAGTGACTGTACTGTATGATATTTATGCCTGTGAGCTTGGCTTGGAAGAGCATTGTAAAATAGAGGACTATCTCTTTACTCCTGCAATTTTAAATTTAGAGAGGAGATTACTAGGCGATGAAGAATAGAGAAATGATCTATATAGCCATTGCCGAGAAATCGGTTATAATTAGAACCGGTGTAATGGCTACATTGAATCGTTTACCAAACTTGACGATTCAATCCATAGAGTTATCTACTCCAGATGCCTTGGCCGACTGTATCCGAACCAAGCCCATCGATATTTTAATTGTAAATCCCTTCTTTGGTGATTTTTTTGATGTAGAGTCGTTCAAAGAGAAGATTAGTGGGAAGGGGATTTGTGTTGTAGGTTTGGTTAGCTCCTCTATAGATCCAGCTTTGTTGCAGAAGTATGACGAGACAATCTCTATATTCGATACCGTGAGTGCGCTGGAAGGTAAGGTGAAGAAGCTTAAAAAAATAGACCCCGATGAGGAGGATGAGCAAGAGACATTGAGTCAGCGAGAAAAAGAGATTGTTGTTTGTGTTGCTCAAGGAATGACAAATAAAGAGATTGCCGATGAGCTCTTTCTTTCTATCCACACGGTAAATACGCATAGAAAAAACATCAGTAAGAAGTTACAGATACACAGTGTTTCTGGATTGACCATTTATGCAATTGTAAATAAATTGGTAGATTTAGAGGATATTAATGACTGATTCAGGAACTATGAAAAAGAGAATCTTATTTTTTGTTTTTCTTCTAGCTAGCTTAAACCTCTTTTCTAATGCTAATCAACGTCCCAAACTAGTTGTTTGCTTAGTGGTAGATCAGATGCGATGGGATAACTTGCATCGGTATGCTCATCGATACTCCTCTCGAGGGTTTAACCGACTCTTACAAGAGGGGTTTGCATGTGAAAACACCATGATTAACTATATTCCTACTTTTACAGCTGTTGGACATGCCTCTTTGTATACTGGAACTGTACCTGCTATACATGGAGTAGTGGGGAATGAATTTACGGTTCAGCGTACAGGTGAAATGGTATATGTACTTGATGATCCTAAAGTTCAAGGAGTGGGGCAGTATGGATTTTTACCCGAAGGGCGAGCGGCAAAGTCTCCTTTTCGGATAGAATCAACAACAATAACCGATGAGTTGAGAATGAGTACGGAGTTTCGATCTAAGGTAATCTCTGTTGCTTTAAAGGATCGTGCGAGTGTTCTTCCTGGTGGACATAATCCTACTGCTGCTTATTGGTTCGACTCTTCCACTGCGGAGTGGGTTTCGAGTAGTTGGTATATGAGTGAGTTGCCCAAGTGGGTAAAGAAATTTAATGAAAAGAGATATCCTCAGAAATATCTCTCAAGAAGATGGAAGTTGGAGTATCCTTTAAAGAGTTATTTGCATTACGGACTTAATGCCATAGCCTATGAGCGTTCACTAAAAGGAATGGATGTTGAGTTTCCTTTCGATTTCTCACCTCTTGTGAAAGAGAAAGGAGCTGGTATTATTACGCATACACCTTATGGCAATGATCTGACACTCGACTTTGCTAAATCTGCTATTGCCTATGAGCAGCTGGGACAAGGGGAGTATACCGACTTTCTTGCTGTGAGTCTCTCTTCTACCGATTATATGGGACATCTTTTCGGTCCAAATTCTCTAAAAATGGAGGATGCTTACATCAAACTAGATCGAAGAATTGGAGAATTTATAGACTATTTAGACAGTCAGCTTGGCCGTGAAAATTATCTTTTCGTATTAACTGCCGACCATGGTGCGATTCATAATGGTACTTACCTCAAGGAGAATAAGCTTCCTGGAGCGAACTGGGATGAGAGCGAGGAACGGGGTAAACTAAATGGCTTTCTGAAGGAGTCGTTGGGTAGCGATCAGTTGGTTATCAATCTTTACAACTATCAGGTGAACTATAATTATGCGAAAATTAAAGAGTTAGGTGTAGAGCAGGAGGAGTTAAATGAGTTGGTTTTGGGTTATTTAAGAGAACAACCAGCTATTGGATTTGCATTAAGAAGTAGAGAAATTGAAACTTACCCCTTGCCCAATTGGATAAGAACAAGGATGAGAAATGGATACCATCCCGCTATTTGTGGGGAAATACAGGTTATTCTAAAGCCTGGTTATTACAGCAGTAGTAGATCACAAGGAGCTAGTCATGGAACTTGGCATCCCGATGATGCACAAATCCCTTTGGTATGGTTAGGGTGGAAAATACCCAATGGAAGAACTTACCAGGAGGTTGAGATAACGGATGTTGCTGTAACTTTAGCTGCACTCCTTCAAATACAGCGTCCAAATGGAGCTATTGGTCGGCCAATCCTTCCTTTAATGGAGCAGATTAAGCCTTAAAGTAGGAGGTTGGCATTCGCTAATCGGTATATTTCTTGTGATATTGGAACATCTGCTGCAGCCCAGTCTAAATTTAAAAACTGTTGTGAGGTTGGAGGTAGGGCTATTACTTGTTTGTGTTCTTGCAAGTTTAGCTTTTCTGTCTCCATTTTACATAAATAAGCAGAGAGGGCGATTTTAAAGTCTGGATAACTGTGTTGTACTGTAATGAGGTGTTTTACTGGCGTTATAGAACAGGTGAGTTCTTCTTTAATCTCTCTTTGAATTGCCTCCTCTTCACTCTCTCCAGCTTCTACTTTACCTCCAGGAAATTCGTATTTATTGGTTATATAGGGGTGTTTATGTTCTCCTTTTTGAAAGCAAAGAACTTCTTTTTTCTTATTTAGCAGTACAGCTGCAACTACGTTTATTTGTTTCATACTTTACAAAGATAATAGTACCTTTGTTAAAACTGATAAAACAGTAAATAAATGAAGAAAAGAGTAGTCATAAAGGTTGGTAGTAATGTACTGACGCGAAAAAATGGGACATTAGATATTACAAGGATGTCTGCTATTGTAGATCAAATAGCGGAGTTGCATCAAGTTGGCGTACAGGTTATTTTAGTCTCTTCGGGTGCTGTGGCTTCTGGAAGAACAGCCTTAAATATTGATGAGAAGTTAGATACGGTTTCTAGCCGACAACTCTACTCGGCAGTGGGACAGGCAAAGTTAATCAATCGTTATTATGATCTGTTTTTACAACATAAAATAGCTTGTGGACAAGTACTTGCTACGAAGGAAGATTTTGCTACTCGTAGACACTATTTGAATCAAAGGAATTGTATGCTCGTTATGTTAGAGCATGGGGTTATTCCTATTGTAAATGAGAATGATACCATATCTGTAAATGAATTGATGTTTACAGATAACGATGAGTTATCTGGTCTTGTTGCGGCTATGATGAATGCCTCTCAGTTAATTATATTGAGTAATATAGATGGTGTTTACAATGGAAACCCTAAAGAGGAAGGAACAGCGGTTATTCCTAGAATAGAACCAACGATGGAGCATGTGGAGTCGTTTATACAAACAGCGAAATCCACAGCTGGGCGTGGGGGAATGCAAACAAAATATAACATTGCTCGAAAGGTGGCCGAAGAAGGGATTGAAGTCATTATTGCCAATGGAGAGCGTGATAATATATTACTTGATGTCTTGTATCAGGAAGGAGCAATCTGTACTCGTTTTACCCCATCTGATAAAAACACATCAAGCATAAAAAAATGGATTGCTCACTCTGAAGGTTTCGCGAAAGGAGAACTTCATATCAATGAAGGTGCTGAAGAGGCTTTACAAAGTGAACAAGCTGTGAGTTTATTGCCTATAGGTTTAACGAAAGTGGTTGGTGCTTTTGAATGTGACGACATTGTACGAATTCTCTCATCGAGAACAGGAGAGCAGCTTGCTATAGGTAAAAGTGCCTACAGTAGTGCTGAAGCCAAGAAGTTGATCGGGGTAAAAGACCAAAAACCTATTGTACATTACGATTACCTATACATAGAGAAATGATAAAAGAGATAGATACCTTATTTAATTCGGCATTACATGCCAGTAGAGATCTTCTTCAATTGAGTGAGAAGCAGATTAATCAAGTTCTAGAAGCTGTGGCCGATGAGGCTGTTGCTCAGGCAGCTTACATAGTAGAGCAAAACAGGTTGGATTTGGATCGAATGGAGAAAACTGATCCTAAGTACGATCGTTTGCTTCTTAATAAAGAGCGTATCATGGCTATAGCTTCCGATTTGCGTAAGGTGGCTTCACTACCTTCTCCTCTGAACCGAACATTGGATAAAAGAACTTTACCTAATGGGTTAGAGTTAAAGAAAAAGACAACTCCATTTGGAGTGATAGGAATCATTTATGAAGCCCGACCTAATGTGAGCTTTGATGTGTTTTCTCTCTGTTTGAAAGCGGGGAGTGTTGCTCTTTTAAAGGGGGGATCTGATGCACATTTTTCTAATCTTGCTATCGTTGGGCTTATCCATGACGTTTTGATCAGTCACCGAATTAATCCTAATGTATGTATCTTGCTTCCTGATGGGAGAGAGGCTACTTCAAAACTACTAGAGGCCGAAAAGTATGTTGATTTAATTATTCCTCGTGGAGGCCAAGGACTTATTCGGTTTGTACGTGAGAACGCTAAGGTTCCAGTGATTGAGACAGGCGCTGGCATTTGTCATACCTATTTTCACGATGAGGGAAACCTGCAAAAAGGAAAAGCGATAATAACCAATGCCAAAACAAGAAAAGTAAGTGTTTGTAATGCGTTAGATTGTCTGTTAATTGCCAAAAGTAGGTTGTTAGATCTTCCCCTCTTATGCGAGGAATTAGCCTCATTTAACGTTGAAATATTTGCTGATAGGGATGCTTTCTCTGTTTTAGAAAACCACTATCCAAACCATTTACTAAAGCGAGCAACAGCTGATAGCTTTGGTACAGAGTTCCTTTCTTACAAAATGGCTATAAAAAGTGTAGATGCAATAGAAGATGCTTTGGGACATATAGCAACTTATAGTTCCAAACACAGTGAAGCCATTGTGTCGGAATCGGCTGAGGCTATCGAGCTATTTACACATTGCGTAGATGCAGCTTGTGTTTACTCCAATGCTTCTACAGCATTTACAGATGGAGCTCAGTTTGGTATGGGGGCCGAAATAGGAATTAGTACGCAAAAAATGCATGCACGTGGTCCTATGGCGTTGGATGAAATATGTTCGTACAAATGGATCATTACTGGAAATGGACAAACACGTAGTTAGTTATTTTTACTCTCTCTCTTAAAGTGACCTTTAAAAGAGAGAGTATTTTTTAAAGAGTAAGTATTTGTGAGTTAAGGATCTAATCAATAGTTTTGCCCATAACTTTTATCTGTATAGGTCCTTTTACTAGTTGAATGATTATAGCTTGTAAACGGTTAAAACGATCTTCTTTTGGAAGTTATCCTTTCCTATAGAAGTTACTTTAGATAAAGTGTTCTCATTACTTCTTTAGATGGAGGACAATAACATAGTCTATAGCAGTTGGTACTTCAGGTAATTTCACAAATATACCCTCTTTCTCTTGCGTAAACTGAAGCTTCTGATTGGTTTGAAAGTCAACAGCTTGTAGCACTTCGTGAGAACGGAGAGGTAAAAAGAGGGCTTGGTCCGGCAGATTTAAGAGGTGAACAAACAATTTGTTGTCTTTTTGAGTAGTTACTCCCCAGTCTCTTGGAGGAATAAGTCCACCTCGAGTTCCATAAATAGTTTCTCCATATTGCTCAAGCCATTGTCCAATTTCTTTTAAGCGACTGATGGCAAAACTCGGAAATTCACCATTTGGTCTTGGTCCAACATTTAGAAGTAGGTTGGCATTTTTACCTGCAGCGCGAACTAAGTAATGAATTAGTGTTTTAGCAGATTTATACTCTTTATCTGCTATTTTATAGCCCCACATGCCGTTCATTGTTTCACAGGTTTCTAAGGGAAGCCGACTAATCTCTTGTCCAGATAATCCTGCTTTATTTTCTCCTGGAAGATCTCTCTCGAAGAGTTGAAAATCCTCACCCTCAAAAGGTGTTTGGTGGTGATTGTTTCCTATGAGACAAGAAGGTTGGAGCTTATGGATGAGTTGGTACTGCTCTTCTAACTGCCAATCAAAATTTGGGTTTTGATCTTGATCCCACCATCCATCAAACCAAATTGCTCCTATTTTTCCGTAATTTGTGAGAAGTTCTTGAAGTTGGTTATTCATAAAGTGGTAATAACTTGGCCAATCTCCTTTGGGGTTAGCGCGCCCAGTTCCTCTTCCCGTTCTACCTTGAGGAGCATCTTCTCTACTCCAGTCAATGTGTGAATAGTAGATGTGTAGTTTTATGTTTTGTTCTTTACAGGCTTCTGCAAGTTCTTTTAATATATCTCGTTTAAAAGGAGATGCTTTTGTTATCGTGAAATCTGTATACTGAGAATCAAACATGGAAAAACCATCGTGATGACGTGAAGTGATGCAAAGATATTTAGCTCCAGCCTCTTTAATTATAGAAACCCATTGGTTTGCATCAAACTTGGAGGGATAGAATCCTTCAGCTAAAGTGGCATATTCTTTATAATCTAAATTGTGGTTATTCATAGTCCATTCACCACTTGCCAACATAGAATAGACTCCCCAGTGGATAAATATTCCAAACTTGTTATCTTGAAATTCCTTTCTAGCTTGTAGAATTTCAGATGAGGGAGTATAATTTCCAGCGAAAGAGAATAAAACACTCAAAAAACTGAGGGTAATGATAGAAAGTATTTTCTTCATAGCTTTGATTTTAAGGTTTCTGACTAAGGTAGAAAAGACTTTTTAAAAAACGAACAGTCATTCAAAGAAAGTGAGGATAACAAAAAAGAGAGGACAACCTAGGTTGTCCTCTCTCATTTCATCTTAATTATAAATTATATCAATCTTGTTCTATTATAGTCTGCTTGCTACAACATCCCAATCGATAATGTCCCATAGTGCTTTAATGTGATCTGCACGACGGTTTTGGAAATCTAGATAATAAGAGTGTTCCCAAACATCAAATCCTAATAGAGGTTTCAATCCTGAACGAAGTGGATTGCTACCATTGCCCTCTTTAGTAATGTGAAGTTTGCCCTCTTTGTCTACAGATAGCCATGCCCAACCTGAACCAAATAAGGTGGTAGAGGCTGTATTAAACTCCTCTTTGAATTTCTCAAAGCTACCAAAATCACGGTTTATAGCTTCTGCTAATTTACCTTGTGGCTCTTTATGAGCTGGTTTTGGTGAAAATTGTAGGAAATATAAAGTATGGTTTAACACCTGTCCGGCATTGTTAAATAGAGGTCCATCAGGAGCATTTGCTACGATCTCTTCTAGTTTCTTACCTTCAAACTCAGAACCTGGTAATAGATTATTTAATGTATTAACATAGTTCTGTAGGTGCTTACCGTAGTGGTATTCTATTGTTTTTTGACTAATTACTGGTTCCAATGCATTGTCGGCATATGGAAGCTTTGGCATATCAAAGTTCATAATCATAAGTATTAAGGAAATTAATAATGTTTTCATAACAACTTCTTCTATTAAGTTGAATCTATTATAATAAACAGCATAATCAATAAAATGTTCGGAGGTCTCTAAACTTTATTTTATCTTTGCATGAAATATGTCTAAAAGTAACATCTCGGAAGGTACTCCTATGCCCAATTATTTAGAAGAGTTAAACGATAGTCAGCGTGCTGCTGTTCTTTACAACGATGGTCCCTCCTTGGTTATTGCTGGAGCAGGATCAGGAAAGACAAGAGTGTTAACTTATAAAATAGCTCATTTGTTGGAAACAGGTTTAGAACCCTGGAATATATTGGCTCTAACTTTTACCAATAAAGCTGCCAGAGAGATGAAGGAGCGTATTGGTTCACAGGTGGGCAATGAAAGGGCACGTTATTTATGGATGGGTACTTTTCACTCCATTTTTGCGAGAATCTTACGTTCGGAAGCAAAACACTTAAATTTCTCCTCTAACTATACAATTTATGATAGTTCAGATAGTAGAAGTCTGCTACGTTCTATTATAAAGGAGATGCAATTGGATGATAAGACTTATAAAGTAGCAGCTGTACAGGCTAGGATCTCTCAAGCGAAGAATCAATTAATGACACCTGCAGATTATGCGGCGAGTAAGGTGAGTTATGAAGATGATTTGTTGCGTAAAATGCCAGCTATTCGTGAAATATTTACTAAATATTGGGACAGATGTCGGCAAGCTGATGCAATGGATTTTGATGATCTTTTACTTTACACCTTCATTCTTTTTAGAGACCATCAAGAGGTATTGGCCAAGTACCAAAATCAGTTCAAATATCTATTAGTTGATGAGTATCAAGATACGAATATAGCTCAACATTATATTGTTTTGCTACTAAGTAAACTGCATGAACGTATTTTTGTGGTAGGAGATGATGCACAAAGCATTTACTCTTTTCGGGGAGCAAACATCGATAACATTTTAAACTTTACAACCTCTTTTCCTAAAACAAAAGTTTTTAAGTTGGAGCAAAATTATCGTTCAACGCAAACGATTGTTTCAGCTGCCAATAGCTTGATCAAAAAGAATAGAAGACAGATACCTAAAGAGGTCTATTCTCAACAAGAGGTGGGCAATCTTATTCAGGTGCTGGAGGCATATAGCGATATAGAAGAGGCCGAAATTGTAGCCTCTAAGATTAATGAATTGCAACGAACCAATCAATTTGTTTTTGATGATTATGCAGTCCTCTACCGTACCAATGCTCAGAGTAGAGTGTTTGAAGAGGCTTTTAGGAGAAGGTTTATACCGTATCAAATTTATGGAGGTCTCTCTTTCTACCAGCGTAAGGAGATCAAGGATTGCATAGCCTACTTTAGACTAGTTGTAAATCCTAACGATGAAGAGGCCTTTAAACGGGTGATAAACTATCCCACAAGAGGAATAGGTGCGGTAACTCAAGATAAACTATTGAGTGCGGCTATTCATCACCAAGTGAGTTTATGGAAGGTTTTGTGCACTCCAGAATTATATGGAGTAGATTTAAGCAAGCGTGCCCGAAATAGCTTAACCCAATTCCAAACACTAATAGGTAAGCATATCGATTTTTCTGAAAGTCAGAGTGCCTATGAAGTTGGGGTAAACTTAATTCGGGAAGCGGGGATAATGGCCGATTTGCTAACTGATAAATCCCCAGAGAGCTTAAGTAAGAAAGAGAATATAGAAGAACTGATCAGTGGAATGAATAACTTCTGTAATGACCGACAGGAGGAGGGAGATGAAGCTATTTTTCTGAGGGATTACCTCTCGGAAGTCTCTCTTTTAACCGATCAGGACGAGGCTAATGAAGATGAACCTAAAGTAACTTTGATGACCGTACACGCAGCAAAAGGGTTGGAGTTCAAGAACGTTTTTGTTGTTGGTTTGGAGGAGAATCTTTTTCCTAGCTTTATGGGAGGAGATAGTCCACGTGAACTAGAGGAGGAGAGACGGCTCTTTTATGTAGCCCTTACACGTGCCGAAAGGAACTGCTTCCTTACTCATGCAAAAAGTAGATTTAGGTATGGTAAAACAGAGTTTGGAACACCTAGTCGCTTTCTGCGCGAAATAGATATTCAGTACTTAGACTTTGATAAGGCGCAAGAGTTAGGACGAAGGGTAGATCATGCTGCACATAATTTTAGAAATAAGTTAGAAGACTTACAGCACTCTAGAAGAGTGGTTCCAACTGCCGATCAAAGTTCTCTTTCGGCAGGAAAACGGTTTAAGCGAGTAGGAGCCTTAAGTGCTTCAAGTGGAAACTCTAAAGGGGTAGCTTTGACCGTACAAGTAGGGCAAACCATAGAGCATGAACGCTTTGGAAGAGGAGAGGTGCTTGCTGTAGAGGGAGAAGGGGATAATGCGAAAGCAAAAATAGCCTTTACCCATGCAGGAGAGAAGCAGTTACTCCTACGATTTGCCCGCTTTAAAGTGGTAGAGTAGACCTTAAATCAAATACATTTTAGAGAAAGATAGTTAGGAATTACTATTTATAGATAATCTGATAAACAATTGCGTTGGGTTATTTGTATTTATGAGTTGCTATGCACTTTCTGATTTTAAAAAATTGCAAGTTTTTATTTTATGATAGATTATAAACAATTTCCCAATCCATGTTATATCTTGGATGAAACATTACTACGTGATAACTTAGAGAAGATAAAAGAGGTAAAAGATAGAGCAGGTATAGAAATCATATTGGCTTTTAAATCTTTTGCCATGTGGAAGTCCTTTCCTATTTTTAGAGAGTATGTAAATCACTCCACAGCAAGTTCGCTCTATGAAGCACGTTTAGCTTTAGAAGAGTTTGGTAGTAAAGCTCACACCTACTCTCCAGCTTATACCGAAGCCGAATTTCCCGAAATAATTTCTTGTAGTAGCCATATAACCTTTAATTCTTTGGGGCAGTTTAGGCGCTTCAGTGAAAAAGCAATTCGTAGTGGGGTTTCTTGTGGAATACGTATCAATCCTGAGTTCTCGGAAGTAGAAACAGAGCTTTATAACCCT
>JASLCM010000235.1 GCA_030151845.1 Bacteroides sp. | reverse complement strand
AAGGCATGACCATTCCCTTTTCTTCTCTCTTTGGGAATTTCTATTTTTCGAGTCCCATTAAGATATTGAGAGGTTAAAGTATCTGTCTTCAACATCTCTGAAGGAGTTCCTGCAAATACAATTTCCCCTCCTAACCTACCAGCCTTAGGTCCTAAGTCTAGTACATAGTCGGCTGCAAGCATCATGTCTTTATCGTGCTCAACCACAATGATAGAGTTTCCTAAATCTCTTAGTTGTTTTAAAGAGTTTATTAAGCGCAGGTTGTCTCTTTGATGCAAGCCAATACTGGGCTCGTCCAAAATATAGAGAACATTCACTAGTTGAGATCCTATTTGTGTAGCGAGACGAATTCGCTGACTCTCTCCACCAGATAGTGAAGCACTCCCTCTATTGAGAGAGAGATAATCTAAACCAACGTCTAGTAAAAATTTCAATCTGGTTCTTATCTCTTTAATTATCTCAGTAGCAATTTTCTTTTGTCGGCTGGTCAGATAGGGCTCCACACTCCCTATCCAATCATAAAGCTCAGCAATATCCATAGAGGCTAAATCAAAGATATTCTTATCGTGTATACGAAAGCTTAAAGCCTCTTTATTTAATTTAGCCCCCTTACAACTTGGACACAAAGCGGTTTTAGCAAATTGCTCTGCCCATTTTTTAGCTGTTGCAGATGTATCTTTCTCTTGAAGCATCTGAATGTATTTCACAACTCCTTCAAAAGTTACAAAGTAATCCGACGAGGTCCCTATCAAGGAACTCTTTATTTTGATTCGTTCATCGGCTCCATATAAAATTTCATTAACAACATCTTCATCTAAATCTTTTATAGGGGTCTTTATCGACTCTTCATGCTTTTCCAGCAAAGCCTCTATTTGCCAAAAAATCATTGATTTTTTGTACTTTCCTAAGGGGGCTATAGCTCCTTGATAAATAGATAGTTCCTTATCGGGAATAACCTTTTCTAAGTCTATCTGATTTACTAGCCCTAATCCCTTACATTTTGGACAGGCTCCTTGAGGCGAGTTAAAAGAAAAGTTATGCGGTGCAGGTTCTCGGTAGGACAGACCTGTGGTTGGACACATGAGACGTTTGCTATAATGGCGAACCTCCTCGGTCTCCAAATCTAAAATCATCAGAAGTCCATCTCCTTGTTTCATTGCCACAGAGACACTTTCACGTAAACGTTTATCATCTGTTTGCCGAACCACTAACTTATCAACCACAACCTCTATATCATGGTTCTTGTAGCGATCTACTCGCATACCATACACAATGTCTTTGATTTCACCATCTACACGCACATAGATATACCCTTTTTTACGTACTTGTTCGAAGAGCTCTTTGTAATGCCCTTTTCTATTCCGAACCAATGGAGCCAGAAGAAAAATCTTCTTTCCTTGATAATCTCTATAAATAAGATCGACAATCTGCTCCTCGGTATACTTCACCATTTTCTCACCAGACTCATACGAGTAGGCTATTCCTGCTCTAGCATACAGTAAACGCAAGTAGTCGTATATCTCAGTAGTTGTCCCTACAGTAGATCTTGGATTCCTATTGGTTGTTTTCTGTTCTATGGATATGACTGGGCTCAATCCTGTTATTTTATCAACATCAGGACGTTCAAGGTTTCCTAAAAAATTACGAGCATAAGCTGAAAATGTTTCTATGTATCTTCTTTGCCCCTCTGCAAAAATTGTATCGAATGCCAAAGAGGACTTTCCACTACCACTTAATCCTGTGATAACAGTTAACTTATCTCTTGGTATCTTAGCATCTATATTTTTTAAGTTGTGCACACGAGCACCATACACTTTTATCTTTTCGTTTTCTTGCATATTCTTCCTCAAAATAACCTTTCATCTCCTACTTATAAGAGATTCATCATGTTTCTATGATCCTCTAAAAGAGTCTCTTCAGAAATTCTCAAACTACAAAGTTACTATTTACCTACAAGATTTCCCCGTTTAAATCGTTATTATTCGTTTATTCGGCAGAGATATTACAGGAATATATCCTATAATTTGTACCTTTGCTTGTTAGTATTGATTATGAAACCAATAGCTATTTAGATTTTTAATAATGAAATATACCTACAAAACATTTCTTATCTTATCTTTAGTCGTTCTAAGCTCCTTCTGTTCATTTTTATATGCACAAAATGGAGAGGGTTATTTTTTACATACAGTAGAACGTGGTCAAGGATTATACTCAATCTCCAGTATGTATGGAGTGTCACAAGATGATATTATCAAGTTGAACCCAGGAGCTGAACAGAAGATATATGCTGGGCAGACCTTAAAAATACCCCAACGTACAAAAAAGCAGTTTCACACCATTAAACAAGGGGAAACTCTCTATAGACTAACAAAAGAGTATGGTGTTTCAGCCAAAGACATTTGCGATGCCAACCCCGGACTTAGTGCTGAGAATTTTAAGATCGGACAGGTTATTATCATTCCTCAGGTAACTCTACCTGCACAAGAACAGGTCCTCCCTTCGGTGGAGCCTAGCATACAACCTCCCGTAAAACCTAGATGCAAAGACATGCATAAGGTTAAGCGCAAAGAGACTATCTTTAGTGTGAGTAGAAAGTATGGAATTACTGAAAGTGAGTTAATCTTAGCAAACCCT
>JASLCM010000196.1 GCA_030151845.1 Bacteroides sp. | reverse complement strand
CGACGAAAAGACTAAAGTTAAAGACATTACATCTAGTGAGCTAGGGTTTAAACTACGTTTCGCCCCTGGAGAAACTTTTGTAAACACCAAACAAAGAAGAAAGCCTATAAACTGGGATGCACCTATTTTTACTCTATCACATACATCCGGACTTAAAGGTTTTATGAATGGCAGCTATAATTCTAATATCACAGAACTTAGCATTTGGAAACGCTTCTGGCTATCTTCATGGGGTAAACTTGATATGACTTTTAAAGCAGGTGCTCAATGGAATACAGTGCCATTTCCTTTGCTTATTGTTCCTGCAGCCAATCTATCCTATATTGCTCAGAATGATGAGACCTTTAACTTAATGAGAAATATGGAGTTTTTAAATGATCGATATACTTCTCTAACCCTCCGATATGATATGAATGGTAAGTTATTGAATAGAATACCTCTTTTGCGAAAACTAAAATGGAGAGAAGTTTTTAAGTTTAATGCAATGTATGGTGCTCTTACAGATAAAAACAATCCATATATTAGTAATAACACCAATTTATTTCTCTTTCCAACAAGAGATGGCGTAGTTTCTTCATTCGTTATGGATAAAAAAACACCATATATGGAGGCTAGTGTGGGAATTTATAATATCTTTAAATTCCTGCAAGTTGAATATATCCGACGATTAACCTATTTGGACAATCCTGATGTAAGCAAACATGGTATCCGAGTAATGGTTAACTTAGCTTTTTAATACAAACATATGCAACCTTTAGCTGAAAGATTAAGACCAACAAATTTAGACGAATATATAGGACAAAAACACCTAATAGGCCCTACTGCTCCTCTTCGTAAAATGATAGAAGGAGGACGAATTTCTTCTTTCATATTATGGGGACCTCCAGGTGTAGGTAAAACAACATTAGCTAAAATCATATCACACCAACTAGATGTTCCATTTTATACACTTAGTGCCGTTTCTTCTGGTGTGAAAGATGTTCGTGAAGTAATTCAAAAAGCAAAAAGCAATCGATTTTTCAACCAAGCCAGCCCTATTCTATTCATAGACGAAATTCATCGTTTCAGCAAATCACAACAAGATTCATTGCTCGGTGCAGTAGAACAAGGAGTAGTTACTCTTATAGGTGCAACAACAGAAAATCCCTCTTTCGAGGTTATTCGCCCTCTTTTATCCCGATGTCAGCTTTATGTTTTAAAATCTCTCAATAAAGAGGATCTCATTCAGCTACTTCACAGAGCCCTCGAATCTGATTTTATTTTAAAAGAAAGAAATGTTGAACTAAAAGAAACAGATGCTATACTCCGATATTCTGGAGGAGATGCTCGCAAATTACTTAACATCTTAGAGTTAATTATAACATCAAGTGCTACTGAACCAACTATCATTACAGATAATCTTGTAATTAACGCTTTACAGCAAAACCCTTTAGCTTATGATAAAGGAGGAGAATTACATTATGATATTATTTCTGCTTTTATTAAGTCTATACGAGGTAGTGATCCCGATGGAGCAATATATTGGCTAGCAAGGATGGTCGAAGGAGGAGAAGATCCTAAGTTTATTGCACGTAGATTAGTAATATCAGCATCAGAAGACATTGGCCTAGCCAATCCGAATGCTCTCCTCATGGCAAATTCTTGCTTTGATGCCATTCAAAAAATAGGCTGGCCCGAAGGTAGAATTCCTCTTGCTCAAGCGACCATTTATTTAGCTACTAGTCCTAAAAGTAATTCAGCATATATGGCTATCAATGATGCTTTAAGTTTAGTAAGAGAAACAGGAAATTTACCCGTTCCTTTGCATTTACGCAATGCTCCAACAAAACTAATGAAAGAACTAGGTTACGGCGATAATTACAAATATTCACACAACTACGAAAATAATTTTGCTGAGCAAGACTATTTACCAAGTGAGATTAAAGACAAGCGAATTTGGCTGCCTCAAAATAATAGCGCAGAAAAAAGACATAGAGACTGGTTACAGAAGCTATGGGGTGATAAATATTCAAAATAAAAGAACCATAAACTAAAATAATTATGAAAATTGTTATTCTAGACGGTTATGCTGCAAATCCTGGAGATCTTCAATGGGAAGGTTTAGAACAACTAGGAGATTGCATTTTATACGACCGCACAACTAAAGATCAAATCATCGAAAGATGTAAAGATGCAGATATTGTTTTAACAAATAAAGTTCCTTTTAAAAAAGAGACTTTAGAGGCTTTACCAAACCTAAAATACATAGGTGTAATGGCAACAGGCTTTAACATTATTGATATCCAATCTGCTAAAGAAAGAGGCATTGTTGTGACCAATATCCCCTCATATAGTACAAACTCTGTTGCACAGATGGTCTTTGCGCATATATTGAATATTACATTAAATGTACAAAAACACTCTGATGAAGTACATCAAGGTAGATGGAGTAAAAATGCAGATTTTTGTTTTTGGGACTCTCCCCTACTTGAGTTACATGGGAGAACATTAGGAATTGTTGGATTAGGAAACATAGGTAAAGCTGTAGCTAGAATTGCCATAGGTTTTGGTATGAAAGTTATTGCTTCTACATCTAAATCTCAATTACAACTTCCTCATGAAATAAAAAAAGTGGAACTTGATGAGCTATTTAAAGAAGCAGATATCGTGTCTCTCCATTGCCCTCTTAACGACGAAACACGCAATATGGTAGACAAACGAAGATTAGAATTAATGCAACCCACATCTATTCTAATAAATACAAGCCGTGGCCCTCTTATCAATGAAGAGGATTTAGCAGAAGCTCTTAAAAATAAAGTTATTTATGCAGCAGGTATTGATGTTATGTCACAAGAGCCTCCAAAAGCCGACAACCCTCTACTTGGTGTAAAAAATTGTTATATCACACCGCATATAGCATGGGCTAGCTATGCTGCTCGTACTCGATTAATGAAGATTTT
>JASLCM010000061.1 GCA_030151845.1 Bacteroides sp. | reverse complement strand
GTGCTCGCTAAAGTAGGGTTGGTTAATAAGTATGCTTTCCTAAAACAAATGAATAGCAGACTGTTTCTAGCTACAAAAAAGAGTTTATTAATGTACTAGTGGAAGTGAAAATTAGATGAGATGATAGCGTGATGATGCTATACACGTAATTGATAAATCCTCAAGAAAAATGGGGTCCGTAGCAAATCACTGGGGATATTCATATAACTTAGCTATTCTAAACAAGAAGAATTTCCTATCTGCTACTCCTCTAAGATTTGCTCTAAAGAGCTTGATTTTTGCATTGAAAGATTCAGCCATTGCATTGAATGATCTGTTGCCAACAGATTTAAATAATCTGTATTCATAACGCAAAGTAGGCAATAACGATGGAAAATTTAAATATGTAGTTCCCACTAAATAGCTACTGAGTCAAGTTCTTCTTTGAAAGGGAGTACAGATAAGACCACTTACAAGCATAAAAGAGGCCGGCCGACTCATAAACAGTCGGTCGGCCTCAGCTAACTAAAACGTAAAACGAAGAAGAGAAGATCTATTTATCTTTTACACACCGAATGGATAGTCCTTGGTTCACATCGGCTGCTGATCCTGCTTTAATCTCTTTTGTACTCCCGGTTATACTAATTGCTTTATCGCTACCAGCAGGTGTGGAGGTCCACAACCTTACAAAGTTCTCTCCAATAAAGTTTCCATCGGTTTGCCGCAACATTCCTGTTGTATAGAAAAAGACCTCTTGATCTCCATCGGTGTAGGCGATGTACTCTTTGTCGACACTTTTATGTTCAAACTCAACCAGGTTGTCTACATCTTCTTGTGTGGGCATTCTCCAACTGTTTTTTGGGGCTACTAAAGAGCAAGGATCTACCTCCTCTTTTGGAATAGCTGTAAAGGCCACCTCAACCTTAGCAGGATGGTAGGCAAAGCCTGAGTAGATGTATTTCACTCCTCCTGTAGTTGAAGGGGTTGTGGTTATCTCCATACCGTAAGGGTTTTTATATTTAAAATAGAGTCCCCGCTCCCCTTTTTGGGCGATTACATAAGCACCCTCTTTTACGGTTAGGTACCCTTCGCTCCAAATAACGGAGAACGCTTTTGGTTTGGCTCCCTCTTGGGTTATCTTTTTCCCTGTATCGACACCATTCATCCAGATCGAAAGAACCCGAGCTTCGGCCGATTGATTAGCGGGTATCGTGAATACCACGGTAGGTTGATATTTATTCACAAATTTCTTAGCTGAATAGCCATCACTCCCTCTCACCTCTATAGGGGCATCTTCTAAATCGGTTATTGTATTTACTGTGAGCTTAAACTCATCTTCGGGGACCGACTCTACCGCAGGTTGGTGAGATTTATAAATGAGATAGCTAGTGGCTCCTGGCTGTACTATCTTTTGTCCGGTATACTCCTCATTCACATAGAGACTATATTCCATGGGCTCTATGGTCTTATTTTGTGGAAGAGTAAGCTTTACCGTGGGTTTCTCTGCTGTAGCCTCTGCCAAAGGAGTCTCTTTACCATAGGTCGGAATTAGTGCAACCGTATAGGATTGCGAAGCTCCTGGTTTAGTAACTACAGTAATCTCAGCCGCTGCATTATCTTTCAACTCGGTTGGGGTATGAGAAACATAACTTGGTGCCTCAACATTACTCACGCAGCGAACAGAGTTTAACGAGCCCACTCGGTTATAGTCTACCAGAGAATACTCTTTAGAGATAACAACAATCGC
Source organism: Bacteroides sp. (assembly GCA_030151845.1). GTDB lineage: Bacteria > Bacteroidota > Bacteroidia > Bacteroidales > Bacteroidaceae > Bacteroides_E. The sequence goes on along the minus strand of JASLCM010000061.1, from coordinate 1,556 downwards.
ACCTTGGTCTTCGTCGGATTTACTAGACCCCCAATAGGCAGTTGTTTGATTTTGGGCACTAAGATCTCCTTCGGGGGAGCAGACTCCTGCCAAAGGGAGATAGAGTGAGCCATTGGCTACTCCCCATAGGGTTACTCCTTGCCTGGAGATGGGCGCCTCATCTAAATGCTCATAGAGATCGAATAGTTCACTTAAGTTGGGTAGTCTGAACATTCCTTCAGTGGCAAGCAAACAGGGATCTTCTTGATCACTCTGAATTTGATCCAAAGAGATCTGTTTGGCCTCGGGGGTATAGGCTGTTCCTGAGTACTCTTTTCCCTCTATCTTTACCCCATAGATGCTCCTGTGTTTAAAAAGGAGTCCGTATTCGGTAGGATCTTTAGCGATAGCAAATCGATCTCCACTCAAGGTTAGATTCCCTTTTGCCCAATGGTTCTGACCCACTTTTACAACTCCCTCCTCTTGTTGATGGGTAGTTACAACTTCCCAGTTCACTCCATCGAAATTACACGCTACAACCACCTCACGTTTCTTTGCGGAGAAGTTATTATCCAGTGCAAATTCGGCTTTTAATGCAGTGAGGTTGCTCTCCTCTTTAACGAGTTGATTGTCTACCTTAACCTGGTAGCTCCAAGGAATAATCTCTCCCTCGGATACAGCTCCTACAGAGAAGGAGTATTCTGCCGCATACCAGGGGATTGTTGTGGGCAAATCGGTTTCGGAAAAACGAACCGTAGTTCGCTCTTTGTCGTCGCTACAAGAGGGCAACAATAAAAAAGCAGAAAGAAACACAAATAGTGTAGACTTTTTCAATTTGTTCATAATTTACCAGCAATTGTTACTTTTAGGTTATTTTATAATCTTTTCGCAACTTACTGATATTTAAAATAGCACACAACTATTTTCTTAATTTTATTAACAAATAGGGGGTTTTTACTACAAAAGTGAAAGTTTTAATTCATTTTTAGCAACAAATAGAAGCACAAACTCCTTATTAAGAGAGTCTGCCTGAATAGAGAGAAGCAACCAAGGGAGAGAAAAAAATCGGGTGAAGAAGAGTCTCCACCCGATGAACTATTTTTAAGCCATAGCATGTTTTAGTCGGCGCCAACAAATGTGTTTTCGTCGGAAGTGTTTTGCTCGCTTAATCCACCGATGTGCATGGGGTATAAGGAAGTTCCTGTTTAGTAAATCGTTAATCACAACCTGCCGAGAGTAAGAGAGTCGGGGTCTTGTATGGTTAACATCTATCTCAAATCCGATACCTTCGTAGAGGTCTACAATCTCCTCCAAGGTGAGGCATGAAAAGCGCAAGGCTTCTAAGAGTGATTTGGCAATATCAAATGAGATCTCGGGCTTAAACCGCTCTTTCACCTCCTCGGGTAAAAGATTCAGAGTATGCCCAAAAACAAGAAAACGATCGATTAGCTCTTTTCTTCCCAAGGTGTGTAGTATCGAGTTTTCGTGTTGAAAATAGTTGTAAAAAGGTTCTTTGATAAACTTCACACGTTTGGCATGAAGAAAAGCTTGAATGCAGAAGCTCCAATCTTCACAAT
>JASLCM010000049.1 GCA_030151845.1 Bacteroides sp. | reverse complement strand
AATGGGGGTACATGTAAATTTTGCTCCAGTGGCTGATGTTAATATAAATCCTAAAAATCCGGTGATTAATACACGCTCTTTTGGTGAGGATCCAACAACTGTTGCAGAACAAGTAATCGCTTATGCTACTGGGTTGGAGTCGGGTGGTGTTGTAGCTGTGTGTAAGCACTTCCCTGGGCATGGAGATACTGATGTAGACTCGCATAAATCACTGCCTTTGCTTCCTTTTTCTAAAACTAGATTAGATAGTGTGGAACTGCTACCTTTCAGAAGGGCGATTCGCTCAGGAGTGAGTGGAATGATGGTAGGGCATTTAGAAGTCCCTATACTAGAGAAAAAGAGCGGGTTACCTTCGTCGCTATCAAAAGAGATTGTTACTAAGCTTCTTAAGGAGGAACTTGCTTTTAAAGGCTTGGTTTTTACGGATGCATTAGCGATGCGAGGAGCTTCTACTGGAACTAAGGAGACGCTAAGTCTACAAGCTATTCGGGCAGGGAATGATATGGTATTAGCTCCTAGAAGGATAAAGGAGGAGATAGAGAGTGTTATAAAAGCAGTAAAGGCAGGAGAGGTTAGTGAAGCCTCCATCGAGGAACGCTGTAGAAAGATTTTAGCTTATAAGTATGCTGTAGGTTTAGCTCATTCAGGCTCAATACAGATTTCAGGTCTTAGGGAACGTATTCACTCTAAGGAGACCGATAAATTGATACAACAATTGGATGAGGCTGCTATTGTTGTTGCAAAAAATGAGGAAAACTACTTCCCTCTTCCCCAAGAAGTTAAGGATGTCGCTCTTCTGGTTTTGGGAGAAAAATCAAAAGTACATCCACTCATAGAAGCTCTAAAGTCTGAAAAACAGGTGGATGTTTTTACTTCAGCTGAAATAGATCAACTCTATAGCCAGGGAGCTCTAAGAAAGACTTTCTCAAAATACGAGCGTATAGTATGTTGTAATACAGAGAATAGACCAATAGCAATAACTCCGAGTTTAACAATTCTTTTTCGGGAGAATCCTGTAGCTACTGTTTTTTTATCCTCTTTAAAGTCAGCACGAAGAGAGCCTCAATTCCTCTCTTTATCCAAATGTGTACTCGTGGGGCATACGGCCAACTTAACCGTTCAAAGAAAAATTGGGAATGCTTTGCTTGGAAAAACAGTGATAGACGGAGTGCTTCCTGAGCGGTTAAGTGATTCGTTACTGGCTGGCAGTGGTATTCGTTTTGGCAAAATTACTCCACAGGCAGTAAATTTAGAAGAGTATGGGGTGGACCAAAAAAAGATTACTGTTTTAGATAGTCTGATTCTAAAAGGCATAGAGAATGGTGCTTTTCCTGGTAGTCAGTTGGTCATTCTTAAAGAAGGAAAGGAGATCTATAATAAGGCTTTTGGTACCTATTCTGGGGAGGGGAGTAAGAGGGTCTCTCAAGAGTCTGTTTATGATCTGGCTTCTGTTACAAAAACATCGGCCACTTTATTGGCTATAATGAAGCTGTATGATAAGGGGCTCTTTAATCTAGATGATAAACTGGATCAACACCTGCCTGAATTGAAGGGTACGAATAAAGGAGGGCTTCGTATTCGTGAACTTCTCTTGCATGAATCTGGAGTTGCGGCTGGAATCTCCGTATATGATTTAATTGTTGATAAACAGAGTTATGGTGGCCGATTGTTCTCCGCTTCAAGGAGTCAACAACATACTGTTCGCTTGGGAGCCAGAACTTGGGGAAACCCCAATTTTAATTATAAAAAAGGTTTTGTATCATCCATTGAAAATACAGCTTATTCAATTCCTTTCAATAATAAGCTATGGTTTCACAGAGGAGTGAGAGATACTGTGCTGACTAAGATTATAGAGACTCCATTGCGTAATAAAAGTTATCGATACAGTTGTTTGGGTTTTATTCTATTGCAACAGTTGGTAGAGCGATTAAGTGGTATGCCTATGGACCTTTTCTTAACCAAAGAGTTCTATGACCCAATGAAGTTAGATAAGGTTACTTATCTTCCTTTAAGTAAGATGAAGGCAGAGATGATTGTCCCATCTACGACCGATAGGTTTTTTAGGAAGGGTGAGGTGCTTGGGACTGTTCATGATGAGACTGCCTTACTTTTGGGTGGTGTGTCTGGTAATGCAGGACTCTTTGCGAATGCCACTCAGTTGGCTATATTATATCAAATGTTACTTGATGGTGGAGAATGGAATGAAAGACAATATTTGAGTAAGGAAACTTGTAGACTATTTACAACAACCACCTCTCGAATAAGTAGAAGGGGTTTAGGGTTTGATAAACCCAACTCGAGAGGAACAGGATATTCTCCCTGTGGAGATCTTACACCCAAAGAGGTTTATGGACATACTGGCTTTACTGGCTCTGCTGTGTGGGTTGATCCTAAGAATAAGCTAGTTTTTGTTTTCCTTACGAATAGAACCTACCCTTCTGTTTGGCCCAATAAGCTGTCTGAATATAAAGTTCGCGAGGAGTTACAAGATGCCATGTATAGAGCTATTAAATAAAATAAAAGGGAGTGAAATCACTCCCTTTTATTTAAAATAGTGGTTTTAGTAAATCTGGAATAACTAACTCTTCACTTTGCAATTTATCAACATACTGACTACCTGTTTTTGTGAGGTGAAAGTACATTTGTCGTTTATCGGTTTTGCCAAGAGCCCTTACTATTAACTTTTTGTCCTCTATGGCACCTAGAAGTTTTGAGGTGTTTGAGGGGCTTATTTCTGTTATGTCTGAAATGGCTGTTGAAGTTAAGGCTTCGTTGGCTTCATGAATTGCACAAAGAATCATAGCTTCATTAAGAGAGAGGTTAAATCGCTCTTCAAAATTCTCCTCGAAGCTAGAGATTGCTTTGTATAAATCTTTCATTTTACAGATTGTTTTCATTCTCTTATTAAGTTTAGATAAAGAGGTTGCCGTTTGCCTGGTCTGCTCTCTCCATATAGGTTGCAACTCCTCCTAGAGTAACTTCACTCATAAGCTCTTCAGGAGCAACTCCCATAACATCCATAGACATTTGACAAGCAATAAACTCAACACCATTCATCAAGGCTTGTCTGCGTAAAGACTCTAGAGAATCAACTCCCTTATGCTTCATAATCTTTCTCATCATTCTTGACCCGATCCCTAGCATATTCATTTTGGAAAGTCCGAGGTGTTTAGAGTTTTTAGGAAGCATCATACTAAATAGTTTACCAAAAATATCTTTATTTACTTTTGGCGGGT
>JASLCM010000030.1 GCA_030151845.1 Bacteroides sp. | reverse complement strand
GGCATGAATTATCTCTTTTTCACTCATAAATAGGTTTTCCTTTTTGCTAAGATAAGAATGTTTTTGTTTTTGTACGAAGAGGGGTGTTTGCTTTCTTAGAAAATCTAACTTTCTACTCTTCGCATTGTGCTTTGTCTCTTTGTTTAAAAAAGAAGGGGTGTCACAAATGCGACAGTTTTTCTTCTTTCAATTGAGTTTCTTTGTTTCAACTTTTAACGGAATAAAAACAAGTAAAGATTGAAAGATATGGAAAATAAGATGTTTTGTTACCAATGTCAGGAAACGGCAAAGGGTGAAGGGTGTATTTTGAAGGGCGTTTGTGGAAAAGATTTTACAACGGCCAATCGGATGGATCTGCTCATTTACTCATTAAAAGGGATAGCCGTATTAACAACAACCCTACGAGCAAGTAAGCAAACCTATAACTTTAAAGCAGTGAATGCCTTTGTTCGCGACTCTCTTTTCGCCACGATTACCAATGCCAACTTCGATGCAGAGTCGATCAAAGAGCGGATTTCACTTAGTTTGAAGCTTCGCCAGGAGCTAGTAGATTTCTGTAAAGAGAAGGGAGTAGCCTATCCTGAGTTGGAGGTGGTTACTTGGAACAAAGCGGAAGAAGAGTATGATGCTTTTGCCAAACAGGTGGGTGTTCTTCGTGAAGAAAATGAAGATATTCGCTCACTCATTGAGCTTACGGTTTACGGACTAAAAGGAATGGCTGCCTATGCGGAGCATGCGGCTCGTTTGGGGTATGAGGATGAGGAGATCGATTCCTTTATTCAGCGTGCGCTCTATGAGGTTGCTTTGGGCACAAAAACAGCCGATGAGCTTACTGCTCTTGTCTTGGAAACGGGTTCTTTTGGGGTAAAAACAATGGCTCTGCTCGATCGGGCTAATACAGAGAGCTATGGTAACCCTGAACTTACAACGGTAGAGTTGGGAGTACGCAATAACCCTGCAATCTTAATAAGCGGACACGATTTGAAGGATATGGAGGCGTTGTTGGAGCAAACAGCTGGTACGGGGGTAGATGTCTACACGCACAGTGAAATGCTTCCAGCCAATTACTATCCTAAATTTAAGAAATACGATCACTTTGTGGGTAATTACGGAAATGCTTGGTGGAAACAGCGAGAGGAGTTTACCAGTTTTAATGGTCCTATTTTATTTACAACCAACTGTATTGTTCCACCTTTAAGTAATGCTTCCTACAAGGAGAGGGTCTTTACAACCAATGCTACGGGGTATCCTGGGTTTAAATACATTCCTGCAGATGAGAAGGGGAACAAAGACTTTTCACAAATTATAGCTTTGGCTAAAACCTGTAAGGCACCCCAGCAAATCGAAGAGGGGACTTTGGTGGGCGGATTTGCACACCACCAGGTATTGCAACTTGCCGATAAGGTGGTAGAGGCTGTTCAATCGGGAGCAATAAAGAAATTTGTGGTTATGGCCGGTTGCGACGGACGTGTGAAAGGGCGTAGCTACTACACCGAGTTTGCCGAGGAGTTGCCTAAAGATACGGTCATTATGACTGCTGGTTGTGCCAAATATCGCTACAATAAACTTCCTTTGGGGGATATAGGTGGGATCCCTCGGGTTCTTGACGCCGGACAATGCAACGACAGCTACTCACTTGCTGTGATTGCGATGAAGCTGCAGGAGGTCTTTGGTTTAGAGGATATCAACGATTTACCCATTGTATATAACATTGCCTGGTATGAGCAGAAAGCGGTAATTGTTCTCTTGGCTCTTTTAAGTTTAGGGGTGAAAAATATTCATCTTGGCCCTACACTACCCGCTTTCTTATCGCCCAATGTAGCTCATGTATTGGTAGAAAATTTTGGCATCGGGACTATATCGAATGTAGAAGAAGATATAAAATCATGGATAGCATAATGGAAAAGTTTAAAAACATACGAGTAGGAGAGCTTGTTGCTCAAAACATTGCTTTTGCTGAGGTTTTAGCAAAATACAACGTAGATTTCTGTTGCGGAGGAGAGGTTCTATTAACCGATGCCATAGAACAGGCTGGAGCTTCGGTAGAGGAGGTTTTTAAGGAGTTAGAAACCCTATCGAACCACAGCCCACAAAAGAAAGCATTGGATTTTAAAGCGTGGTCGCTCGATCTACTGATCGATTATGTGGTAAAATACCACCATCGGTTTATTCGGGAGAGCGGGCCTGAACTCATAGGGCTTTTAGAGAGGGTGGTGCGTGTTCATGGGGGAGCGCACCCAGAACTGCTAAGGGTTCAAACCTTATTTAGTGCCTCTTTGCAAGATTTGGAGAGCCATTTGGATAAGGAGGAGCTTGTTCTTTTTCCTTTGATTAGGGAGTTTCTTGAAGCCGAAGAGGAGAAGAGAGCTGTAGCCTCATTCCATTGCGGAACAGTAAATAACCCTATTGAGGTTATGAAAATGGAGCATGATAATGAGGGAGAGCGATTTAGAGAGATCTCCAAGCTTACAAATGGATATCTTGCTCCACAAGATGCATGCGACTCCTACCGACTTCTTATGAGGCAGTTGGAAATTTTTGAGGAGAATTTACATCTTCATATTCATGTGGAAAATAACATTCTCTTTCCAAAGGCTATTTTATTGGAGGAGCGTGTTCTCTAGCTTTTCTTTAAGGGGTGAATAAAAGGAGTACTTCCCAAAGTTACACCTAATAAAAGAGTCCTATCTGCACTAAAATAGCGTGTTTGATAGGGCTCTTTTCATTGCTTTTAAGAGTGTAGTTTCAGTTTATAAGTTTGTGTGTGCGAAAAATAAGCAGGAAGAGTTTGCTTTTTCGGGGGTACTGGGGACTAAACTTTACGCCATCAAGAAAAGATTTACTTCATATTTTTCTTAAAATAAGGCTGATAAGCTAAGGAGCTAGCTTCTGTACCTTAGAGGAGTAAGTAAGGCTTTTTTTGTTCTTCTAACTACCAGCTATATATAGTGCAAGCTCTTGTTAAACAAAGTATTAGTTTGTTGGAAATGGTGCATAATAGAGTGAACAAACCAACCTCTTTATTCGTTTATAGGGTAGAGAACCTTTAAATGAAAAACAATGGAAGTTAGACATGTTTCAAACAACAAAAAACGGTATTTAGATCTCTTGTTGGTAGGAGATGAAGAGGAGAAAATGATTGATCGCTACTTGGATCGAGGAGAGCTCTTTGCTCTTTACGACAATGAAGAGGTGGTGGCTGTTTGTGTAGTAACCAACGAAGGAAGTAACATCTATGAATTAAAGAATGTGGCGGTAGAGCCTAAACTTCAAAAAAGAGGGTATGGCACAGCACTTGTGAAATTTGTACTCGATTGGTACAAAGATAGGGCGGTACGAATGATTGTTGGTACTGGAGATAGTGATAAAACGCTTGCTTTTTATAAAAGCTTAGGTTTTACTCCCTATCGGAAAGTGAAAAACTTCTTTGTAGATAATTACGCTAAGCCTATCTATGAGGGAACAAGACAGCTGGTCGATATGATTTACTTAAAAATGGAGTTAAGCTAAATCTCTTTTTCGCTGTATGCTTCTGTTTTACTCTGCACCTCAAGGTGTGGAGAAAAGGTTCTTTTAGTGTTTACTTATTCCTTATTTTACCGAATCTCTAGCTGACTCTTTTATCGGACTTTTTTCAAGCTGTGGTATATAAAATAGATAAAAAAGGTGCTAACTGTTTTACAGCTGCACCTTGAATTTGAATTGGGAGAGGTATTTAGCCTCTCTTAATACCGTATGAAGTTTGTTTGATCTTTTTGCTTCGTGTCTCTTTTCGTATGGCATAGTTCTTCGCCCAGCTCTCTTTGTTTGCATATCCTCGAGGATGGTCCAAGTGAATCACAATGGCGCTGTAACGAATTTGCTTGCCCTTGATGCCCAAGTTAACCAATCGTTCACCCAGCTCTCTATCTTGTCCTCCATACTGCATGCGTTCATCTAAGCCACGAACTTCGAGAATATCTTTGGTCCATCCCGAAGCGTTATGTCCGTTCCACGTTGGGCGAGTAGGAGTTACGGCATTCAAGAATTTCTCTTTCCACCCCGTAGCGGTAAGTTTGTTGTTTTTAAAGCTCTTCTTTAATCCACGCTCAAGTAACCAATCTATATGAAAACAGTTTTGTTTCTCAACATCCTCTTCGGTAATTGCTTTGGAAATAGTTAGGGGGAGTTTAAAGTATCCGCCCGATAGGAATCTTCCTTGCTCTCTTTCACGGTGATGAACCTCTACAAAATCTTTTTTTGGAATACAGTCTCCATCAGACATGATGATGTAGGGAGTTTTACAGGCTAAAATGGCTTTGTTTAAGATTGCCGATTTTTGAAAGCCACGGTCTTCGTGCCAAACATGCGTTATGGGGTAGTTGGATACCTCTTTGAAGCGCTCAATTAACTCCCGAGTGTCTTCGCGCGATCCATCATCGGCGATAACCATCTCAAAGTTGGTGTAGGTCTGTACGTTGTACCCCCACAGCACCTTTTCTAGCCACTCTTTGGCGTTGTAGGTGCTGATGATTACTGATATTTCCATTCTTGAATTGTTCATGAGAGCACAAAAATACATATATTTGCGGAAATAACTAAGAAGAATGACAGCGAAAGTATGGAGAAAGGCCTGGTTAGGCCTTTTAAAAAGGATGAAATTTCTTCCTCCTCATAAGTACGTTGGTTACTACTACGAGTATTACTCGGGACATAAATACAACGACAACAACCCCGTTCGGTTTAACGAAAAAATTCAGTGGTTAAAGGCTCATTATCACCCTAAGATTTTAAATCAGCTGGTAGATAAATATGCTGTACGTGAATATGTTAAAGAGAAAATTGGTGAGCAATACCTCAATGCGTGTTTGGGGGTTTACGAAGATATTAATGCGATAAAGCTGGATGAACTTCCCAATCAGTTTGTAATTAAAGGGGTGCATGGTTACGGTTACAACCTCATCGTTACCGATAAAACCAAGGTAAACTGGTGCAAAGCAAAGCTGAAAATGTTAAAGTGGAAGCATCGTAACCAATACTATCGCGGTGGGTTAGAGTGGGCCTACAAAGATGTGAAGCCTCGCTTTATGGTGGATAAGTTCATGGAGGAGGCCAACCATAGTTCGCTAACCGATTATAAATTTTACTGCTTCCATGGGAAGCCTAAGTTCTTAGAGGTTCATCTGGATCGAAGAGAGGATCACTCATCGGCCTTTTTTGATACTGACTTTAAGCAACTTCCTTTTCGTGATGTTCCCCAGGAGATGGTTATTAAAGAGTCGGTTCCAAAACCCGAAAATTTTGAGGAGATGTTGGAGTTAGCAGAGAAATTAGCCGACCGATTTCCTTTTGTGCGGGTCGACTTTTACTCCATCAATGGGCGAACTGTTTTTGGGGAGATGACTTTTTATCCAGCCGATGGTAGAGATGATTTTATTCCCGATGCGTATAACTACAAAATAGGGGAGCTGTTAACTTTGCCTCAGTTGCCAAAAGGAAAGAACGAAATAACCGAATATTAAAAACAAGTAACATGCGAATATTACACCTTTCGGGGTCAAAACACCACTGGAGTGGCAATGAACAGCAACTGGCCGATTTAATTCGGAATTTAAAACCTCTAGGGGTAGAGAATTTTATCTTCTGCTATGAGGGATCGGCTATAGAAAAATATGCCAAGAAGAATAAAATTCCAACGGTGAGTCAGCCTCGCAAGAGCATTTACAGCAGTGCGTTGGGAAAGAACTTGCGTAGGGCCATTGAGGAGTTTAAAATAGATGCAATTCATGCGCATACCAGTAACTTCCTCACGGTATATGTTTTGGCCGATTTAAGGTTTGGTTTGCATACTCCTACGGTTTTTTCACGTAAGGGGATGACCGAGCATACCAATCTATTGAGTAGATACAAATACAACTATAAGGGGATCGATAAAATAATTTGTGTTACCAATGCCGGAAAAGCGAGTCTGCAGTCCCATTTGAAGCCCAAAAACTACCCCAAACTACAAACGATATACGACGGGATATCTGTAGATGAAACAAAAGGGGAACCTCCTTTTGATATCTGCTCAACTTTTGGAATCGACGAAAATCTGTTCTTGGTGGGAAATATCGCTAACCATGTGGATGCAAAAGATTTGCCCACTTTTGTAGAGGCGGTAAATTATTTGGTAAACACCTTGAACTGCCAAGGGGTACACTTCTTCCAAGTGGGAGATAAGACCGATGAGATCACTCCTCGGCTAGAGGCTATGATTGAAGAGTATGGATTAGCCTCTTACATTACTTTTGCAGGTAAGGTGGCTCATGCCAAGTACCTAATGCCTCAGTTCGATCTTTTTATGATGTCTTCTAAGTCTGAGGGTCTGCCTCTTACCATTTATGAGGCTTTCTTAAATAAGAAGCCGGTTGTTACAACCAATGCAGGAGGTATTGCAGAGGCTATAACCCATCGGGAAACAGGGATGATGTGTGAGATTGGAGATTTTGCCTCTTTGGCTCATTTCATTCGTGAATTAATGAAAGATGAATATTTAAAAGAGCACTTAGCGCAGAATGCCTATCGAATGTTAATGAAGCGATTTACTGCGCAGGAGTGTGCAAAGCAAACAAAAGAGCTTTATCAAGAGATTATAAATAAAAGGAGATAAGTTATGAATAAGGCACTTCTCATTGGAGTTTTAATTTTATTGGGTGTAGGTGCCCTTCTCTTTCGAAAAAGGAGGTCGTATTATCCGTTTAAGGTGAAGAGTGATTACATTTATAACCTCCCTGTAAATGAGGTGGTAAGACTTAAAGAGGGAGTGCTAACCTTACCCAGTTACTTGGATGATAGTTATACTATTTTTGCAAAAGTAGGTGTTAAATCGACTTTTCTGGGCAATTTTGCTCACCCTTATTTAGTGGTAAAGAGCGATCGTGGGGTTTTTAAACAGTATGCCGAATATGGCTCAGAGGGGATACGTTACCTCAATTTGAGTAATCTTTTTGGAGCAAACAAGCAGCTCAAAATTTCGGGAAAACGATTAAAAGCGTTGGACGGAGAGGTAGAGCTCTCTTTCTATAAAAATCCAAGTTTAGTAGATAAAAAACTGTTGATTATTGCTCCACATCCCGATGATGCTGAGATTGCTGCCTACGGACTCTATGAAAAATATGCAAAGAATACTTTTATCCTTACCCTTTCGGCAGGAGAGGGGGGATACTTTACCTATAAGGAGCTATATCCCAAGCACGAGGTGGCTAAGCATCATCGTAAAAAAGGGGATTTGCGAACTTGGAACAGCCTGACTGTTCCGTTGTTGGCAGGGGTAGACCCGAATCATTTGCTCAATTTAGGTTATTTCAATGACACGCTAGAGGAGATGTTTCTAAATAAAGGGAAGGAGATAGGATCGGGTAAGATGCCCACCTCGGATGTCTCTCTCTTTAGAAAACAGAATACCAATCCGTTAGTCCACGATATGGTAGATGGCTCCAACTGGGAGGCTGTGGTAGAGAATATCAAGCGAGTGATAGAACACGTTCAACCCGATCTCATTCTAACAGCTCATCCTTACATAGACAGTCACGAGGACCATCAGTATGCTACCTTAGCTACTATAGAGGCTCTGGAAAAACTGGGTAGAGAGGAGGGGGAATTTCTGTTTTACACCAACCATTATAAAGATGCGGAGTATTATCCTTATGGAAGAATGGGGAGTATTATGACGCTTCCTCCTAAATTCGATGCCAGTATCTATTGTGAAGGATTCTTCTCTTTTCCTCTCGGTGAAGAGGAGCAGTTGAATAAAATTTTTGCTTTTGATGGAATGAACGACTTGCGGTCTACTACGAGCTACCGACTCTGGAACAGGCTTCTTGCAAATGGTTTTACGCGTTTGCGTGAAAAGTATTTAAGTATAGAGAAAGACTATTTTAACCGATACGTACGAAGTAATGAGCTCTTCTTCCGACTCCCTGTAAAGGAGCTGGTGAATAAGGAGGAGAATAAAAAAAAGCTATGGAACGGTACTAAATAGTGGTTGAAGCCTATTTAGGTAACTAGGAATTTGAAATGCCCCCAAGGTTTGGATTAAACTTTGGGGGCATTTTTATGGAAGATGAGATTCATTTCTAGTGGGCTATTAAACGATTAAAAGTTCTTTCCTGTAAAATTGAAAAAATAAACTTTAAGCTTAGGTGTTAAACTAACTCCTGTAGACGAGAGCCTTTTTCTTAGTATCAAAATCAATAAACATTAACTTCTTGATACTAGCTTGGTTGAAGCTCCTCTTGACCCATTACTTGTTGTAGGGGGAGAGTCTATTTCTTCGTTTAAAAAACTTTATCCTTAACCATTCAGAAGAAAAAGAACTCAAAATTAGACATTGGGCAATTAAGATACTTAGTAGACGCTCTGTGTGTACTTATGACTTCTCTTTTTATTCTGTTTTACAACATAGTTAACTCTATTTGCTGTGAAAGTGAGGAGGGTTTTAGGCTATTAATCAACGGTATCGTTTTCGACATCGT
>JASLCM010000239.1 GCA_030151845.1 Bacteroides sp. | reverse complement strand
TGGTAGCGGAGAGAAACAATTAATCTCAGACAGATGTGGTCAGATTAGAGCACAGATGGAAGAAAGCACTTCTGACTATGATAAAGAGAAACTACAAGAGCGTCTAGCTAAGTTAGCTGGTGGTGTTGCTGTTCTTTATGTTGGAGCAGCATCAGAAGTTGAGATGAAGGAGAAGAAAGACCGTGTTGATGATGCTTTATGTGCTACACGCGCAGCAATTGAAGAAGGTATCGTTCCAGGAGGAGGTACAGCATATATCCGTGCTATTGATGCTCTAGAGAAGCTTGAAGGAGATACTCCTGATGAAACAACAGGAATTGAGATTGTTAAACGTGCAATAGAAGAACCTCTTCGTCAGATTGTTGCAAATGCAGGTAAAGAGGGAGCTGTTGTAGTTCAACGTGTACGTGAAGGAAAGGATGACTTTGGTTATAACGCTCGTACTGATGTGTATGAGAACTTATATGCCGCAGGTGTAGTAGACCCAGCTAAGGTTACTCGTGTAGCTTTAGAAAATGCTGCTTCTATTGCAGGAATGTTCTTAACAACAGAGTGCGTGATTGTAGATAAAAAAGATGATAAACCTGAAATGCCTATGGGCGCACCAGGAATGGGTGGAATGATGTAAAATAGATTATATTCAAAATTAAAAGGGACAACTTAGTTGTCCCTTTTTTAGTTTTAATAATTATCTTCGCTTATTATAAAGAAACCTATGAAAAGTTTTATATCTGACAACAATGCAGGTGTCCATCCTCAAATCATGGAAAGTATAATTCGTGCAAATAAGGAACATGCTGTAGGATACGGTAATGACTCATGGACGCGCGAAGCAGAACAACTGGTTAAGCAAACATTTGAAACAAATTTTACACCTCTTTTTGTTTTTAATGGAACTGGTAGTAATGTGATTGCCCTTCAACTAGGACTTCACTCTTTTCACTCTATCTTATGTGCAGATACCGCACATATTTTTGTGGATGAGTGCGGTGCTCCTGTAAAATTTACTGGTGCACAACTTGTTCCGATAAAAACAAAGAATGGAAAGTTAACTGTAGAACTTATTAAGCCTTATGTTAAACGTATAGGGGATTATCATCATAGCCAACCCAAGGTGATTTACATCTCTCAAACAACAGAGTTGGGAACAGTGTATACTAAAGAAGAGTTAATTGAACTTACTGAGTATGCACACCGCCAGAATTTATATGTACATATGGATGGGGCACGTTTAGCCAATGCTGCAGTATCGTTAGGTTGTTCTTTAAAAGAGATAACAAAGGAGTGTGGGATTGACTCATTGAGTTTTGGTGGAACAAAAAATGGTTTATTATTTGGTGAGTGTGTGGTTATCTTCAACGAAGAATTAGCAAAGAATGCTGGTTTTTATAGAAAACAAGCTGCCCAATTAGCTTCTAAAATGAGATTTATAAGTTGTCAGTTTAGTGAGTTATTAACAAATAGGTTGTGGGCTCAATTGGCTAGCCAGGCAAATGATATGGCAAAAGAGTTGGCTAAGGAGTTGTCAAACTTAGGCGCTGAGTTTACTCAGAAAGTAGAAAGTAACCAGTTGTTTTTTACCTTGCCCACTCACTTTCACGAAAGATTCTCTGACTTTGTTTGGAATGAGGAGAAAGGGGAGTTTCGTCTCGTTACAAGCTTTGATACCTCTCTAACTGATATTCGTGATTTTTTAGAGGATATAAAAAAAGAGTGAGAATTCTCACTCTTTTTACTTTTACTTTTTAGGAAGCCAACTATTAACCAACTCTCTATTTTTTTTCAACCACTCCTTGGCACCTTCCGATTCATCTTTAGAAGACTCAACGGCACTCATTAGAGAACTTATCTCTTCATTATTTAACTGAATGTTGGCAATAAGCTCTGTAGCAAAAGGATCTTTTTCTCTGAAGCCTTTCCAGCAAGCCGATTGTATCAGCTCTGCTTCTCCATAAGTGTTTTTAGGGTCGTCTAGAATTTTTAAATCAAACTGATTGAACATATAGTGAGGGGTCCATCCTGTAACAACAACCCACTCTTCGTTCTTGATCGCTTTCTCTAAGGTTGCCGTCATAGCTGGACCACTAGAGGTTAAAAGTTCATAGTCTAGTTCATATTCTGTTATAGCCTTAGCTGTTGTTGTCATAATACCAGCACCAGCATCAATCCCTACAATCTTTTCATTAAACCTCTCCTTGCTACCATTTAACTCCTCTATAGAGTTTATATTAACATAGCTGGGAACAACTAGACCTATTTTAGCATCATCAAAAATAGTCCCTAAAAGATCTAGTTCATCTCCATACTCTTTCAGGTAGTCATTATGAGTAACAGGAAGCCACACATCTAAAAAAACATCTGCTTTTTTACGTGATAGAGAGGCAAAAATAGGTGCGATATCTGCATTCATTAGCGTTACATCATACCCTTGTTCTTCCAAGACTAATTTAGTGAGATGGGTAACAGCTATTCCTTCGGCCCAGTTCGCATAAGCTAAGCTAATTTTTTTAGTGTTGGATGATCCTCCACATGAGATTAGTAGAATAGATGTTAATAGTATAATTCCAATTTTCTTTACGTAATTCATAATTACTTGTATAGTGTTTATAGATTAATAAAATTTATTTCTTTTTCTTAGCCATTCCTTGAGTTATTCTATCTAAAATAATAGCAAGGATAACTACAGCAATACCTCCCTCAAATCCTAATCCAATTTTCATTTGGGTAATGCCCTTTAAAACGACTTCACCAAGTCCACCTGCAGAAATCATAGCAGCTACTACAACCATGGATAAGGACATCATGATAGTTTGGTTAACTCCAGTAAGAATAGTGGGGAGGGCTAAAGGAAGTTGAACCTTAAAGAGGAGTTGGAAAGGAGTAGCTCCAAAAGATTTACTCGCTTCGATAATATTTTTAGGTACTTGTTTTATACCGAGTCCCGTGAGTCTAACAACAGGAGGCATTGCAAAAATTACAGTAGCAAAAGCACCAGGGACTGTTCCTAATCCAAAAAATAATACTGCTGGAATTAAGTAGACAAATGCTGGCATAGTTTGCATAAAGTCGAGTATGGGGCGCATGATTTTGTCACACCTTTTGCAATTAGCAGTCCATATCCCAAGCGGTACTCCAATAAGTAGTGCTAAACAGGTAGAAGAGAGTACTAATGCTAATGTTTGCATAGTCTCTTTCCAGAACCCCATGCCGTAGATAAGTAATAGCCCTAAGACTGTAAAGACAGCGACCCCTTTACCAGATTTAAACCAAGCTAAAACAGCAAGAATAGCTATGGTCACATAGAATGGAATTCCAAAAAGAATATGTTGAAAACCATCAATAAAACCTCCAATGCCTGCATTTAGTGCATCAAAAAAGGAGGCGAAGTTATCTGTAAGCCAGTTGATGGCAATTTCTATATATTTTCCGATATTAATCATAAGTCTGTAGCGTTTTGAATTATTTCATTGATCTCTTTTTTGTCTTTCCCTGTAACCTCAACAATGAGAGAAGGTAATGGAATGATACCTAAGAAATCTTTATTCTCACCAACCACGCATATGGGTGAATTGGTCTTTGTCATAAGTGGTAACATATCTTCTACGATTGTATCTGAAGATACTGCGTGTACTTCAGAGCGGATAATAGATTGTATGTTTCGTATGTTTTCTTTACGTAGTTTTACAGCATCTTTTAACCTCACCTCACCGATCAGCTGGTTGTTGCTGTTAATAACAGGAAGCACAGTTAAATTTTTCCTTTTCATTTTTCGGATAATCACTTCAGGTCCCTCTTTTGGATACCTTGCAACAATAGGACTGTCTAGCATGACGGAAGATGCCGTAATGATTTTACTTCTATCTACACTCTCTACAAAACTCTCCACATAATCATTTGCAGGAGTCGTTAAAATCTCTTCAGAGGTTCCAACCTGGACAATCTCTCCATCTTTCATAATAGCTATTCGGTCACCTAGTCTAATTGCTTCATCTAAGTCATGAGTGATAAAAACAATAGTTTTTTGCATTTTAGCTTGAAGGGTTAGAAGCTCCTCTTGCATTTGCATCCGTATAAGAGGGTCTAATGCCGAGAAGGCTTCATCCATAAGTAAAACCTCAGGAGAGTTTGCTAAGGCACGTGCAATTCCAACTCTTTGCTGCATTCCACCCGAAAGTTCACTTACCATTTGATTTTCATATCCTTTCAAGCCAACAAGGTTCATGGCATCAAATGCTTTTTGACTTCTCTCTTCTTTTTCTACACCTTGTAGTTCAAGACCAAAGGCAATGTTTTCAAGAACAGAGCGATGTGGCAAGAGTCCAAAATTTTGGAAAACCATAGCTAACTCTTTTCTACGCATCTGTAGAAGCTCTTTGTCTGTTGCTTTTGATATGTCTATGCCATTTATTATAACCTCTCCAGAGGTAGGTTTTATTAGTCGGTTGATGCATCTAAGTAAGGTCGATTTACCACTTCCGGAGAGTCCCATGATCACAAATATCTCTCCTTCATTGATGGTTAAGTTTGCTTTTTGAACAGCAATAGTACACCCTGTAGATTTTAATATCTGACTTTTACTTCTTCCCTCTTTTAGTTGCTTTAAGGCACGTTGTTTCTCTTTGCCAAAAATGAGGTATAAGTCTTTTATCTCTATTTTACTCATAAAAATTTTCTTTTTTTGATTTAAAAGTAATATCCAATATTAATATTGAATCTACCGTTCCATTTGTTTTCAGGATCTCCACTGGCAAATGAGTTGCTCCACTCATTCCCAAACAATGCATGGTTTTTTCCTAAAGCATACTCTATATAGGTAACAAGTGGTCCGGTTGTAATCATACAACCAGTAATGTTTTGGTAACTATCCCTAAACCCTCTGATTTTTTTATGCATCATACTAAAATCATTATAAACCTGTATTTGGTCTAAAAGTCCTTTGCTATATGGAATAATGTAAGCTAATGTTGCAGTGTACGTTTCTGCTCTGTTAGCTATCCAATATTCCCCTCCATAAGCACCCATACTTATCACATCTTTAGGATCATCTTCTTTGTTTTTGGGAGACATGGTATAGGTCGTATATTGCAAACCTAATTTCCAGTTCATAAAGGCCAGGGTATAGTGAGCAGCAAGTGCAGCTCTAGTTCCATTTTTCTTCGTATCTAAGTTGTAGATACCTCCTAGTAGTCCTGAAAGACCTATTTGTTGTTGTGCGGGGCCTCCCCAGTTATATGCAACCTGGATATTCCCTTGATTATTCTCTTTATTTCTGCCAACAATGTCATATCCATATCGACTTAAAGAATGAGAAGAACCAAAATCTGTAACATCGGCATTCTTAAAAAAAGCGAAAGCTAGATCCCAATGATTGTTGCTGTAAAGGTACTTTACTCCCATATCAGCGTCGTCTTCTAACCCGAGATAGTAATTCATATTAAAGAAGAAATTGTTAGCTGTGTATGGTTGAATTCCAAAAGGAACTTGCGTGAGTCCAAGTTGTAGCTCATTTTGCTTGTTGAACTTATAGCCCACCCATCCATGCTTTAGGAAATTTCCTCCTGATGACTTAGGATACATTCTATAGTCTGCATCTAAGTATAAGTTTCCATAAGTAGCATTTACATTGAGTCTAAAAACATCAAATCCAAAATCGCCCCCTTTATTTTTGCTCTCCTCCTTCCAATTTGAGTAGTTGTAATTGAATCGAAGAGCGCCACCAAGAGTAACTTTTGGACGATCGTTAGCGATTAGATAGGTTGGTAATAATAAAAAGTGTAGGAAAAAAAAAGAATAAATTAATCTTTCTTTATTGCTCATAAAGTTTTTTGCATTTTCATCTCAAGCCATAATATGGGCTAGCTAAAGTTGCAATACTGAGATGTAAGTTTGTTAAAAATGTTAATCAAATTGACTGAACGGTCACTAAAGAAGAGACAAATATATTGAGTCTCTAACGAACAGCAAAAAATGGATTTTTATAGAAATTGATAGGCTTTAAATCCATAAAGATTCTACAAAGATATGTTTTTTATAAGATATATCCAAACTAGATTAGATTGTATCCTATTAATAATCAATGTAAAACATATTTTAAGGCATTTGGCTAACCGCTCTAACTTTAAGATAATCATATAGAAAGAGTTCATTTTTTGTACCTCATTGGTTTTGAATAAGAAAATCTCATTTTTTTATTTAAGCCTTGTTTTAAAATGTATTTATAGTATATAAAACATAAATTATATAACGCATATGCGTTAAAAATATGGAGATGTAAACTGAAGTTTTATAGCTTCCTCTTTAAGAGACAAAGTAAGAATACGCAGAGTTATTAGTACTTTTTAAGAGATTTGAATATCTTTGTTTTTTGTCACAAAAAATATAATAAGGATGAAGAGATTAGTATTGATGTTTAGTCTTCTTCTTTTTTACTCCGTTGCATTTGCACAAGAGGAGAGTAAAGAAGGATTTGTTTTTACCACAGTTAAGGAGAACCCTATAACCTCTATAAAAAACCAGAACCGCTCGAGTACCTGCTGGAGCTACTCTGGCCTAGGTTTGATAGAATCAGAATTGCTTCGTTTAGGAAAGGGAGAGCACGATCTTTCTGAAATGTTCGTGGTTCATCACACTATGGTAGATCGAGCAGAAAAATATGTAAGAATGCATGGTGATCTATCATTTTCACCCGGTGGTAGTTTCTATGATGTAATTTATTGCATGAAACATTATGGTTTAGTACCCCAGGAAGCTATGGAAGGAATTAGGTATGGAGAAAAATTACCCATTCACTCTGAGTTAGATATAGCTGCAGAAGGATATGTTAATGCTATAGCAAAGAGTCGGCTGCGCAAGCTAACTCCTGTCTGGAAAGAAGGGTTATCGGCAATATATGATACTTACTTAGGTAAATGTCCAGAAAAGTTCACTTACCAAGGAGTAGAGTATACCCCTTTAAGTTTTGTTGAAGCATTGGGTTTAAAGGCAGAAGATTATGTATCACTAACTTCCTATACCCATCATCCTTTCTATAGTCAGTTTGCTATTGAAATTCAAGACAACTGGAGAAACGGACTTTCATGGAACCTTCCTATAGAGGAATTTATGGAAGTGATGGACTACGCCGTAGATAAAGGATTCACCATAGCATGGGGAAGTGATGTTAGTGAGGCAGGTTTTACACGTAATGGAATTGCTGTGATGCCAGATTTAGAGAGAACAGACCTTACAGGTTCAGATATGGCTCGCTGGATAGGAAAAAGTAAAGGCGATAAGGAGAAAGAATTAACTTCAGGTCCTGGACCAGAGAAAGAGATCACACAGGAGATGCGTCAGATTGCATTTGATAATTGGGAAACTACCGATGATCACGGAATGCTTATTTATGGAATAGCAAAAGATCAGACAGGTAAAGCGTATTATATGGTTAAGAACTCTTGGGGTACAGATAATAAATACGAAGGTATTTGGTACGCTTCAAAATCTTTTGTGAAGTATAAAACGATGAATATCGTACTTCATAAAGATGCTCTACCAAAACATATTGCAAAGAAACTCGGTCTAAAATAAAACAAACAGAGTTGGTTAAACTAGAAAGGGAGGAATATATTTTCCTCCCTTTCTAGTTTTTGTTGGGGAGAATAAATGGTCTATTTCTTTGTAAACTCAATTGAATACGTAAATTTGTGAAATAGACTTAATTATTCATTAACTTAAAATACTAATACAAAGAACATGACATTTAAAATGATTGTATTGGCCAAGCAGGTTCCTGACACGCGAAATGTGGGGAAGGATGCGATGAAAGCCGATGGAACAGTGAACCGTTCGGCCTTACCGGCCATATTTAACCCTGAAGATTTAAATGCTTTAGAGCAAGCACTTCAAATTAAAGATAAATTCCCAGGAAGTACAATAACCCTTTTAACAATGGGACCAGGAAGAGCTGCCGAAGTTATAAGAGAAGGCCTCTATCGTGGTGCAGATAATGGTGTATTATTAACCGATCGTGCATTTGCTGGAGCCGATACATTAGCCACATCGTATGCTCTTGCAACTGCCGTGAGAAAAATAGGAAAGTACGACTTAATTCTGTGTGGTAGACAAGCTATTGATGGCGATACTGCTCAAGTTGGTCCACAAGTTGCTGAAAAGTTAAACATTCCACAGGTTACTTATGTAGACCGAGTAGAAGAATTAACAAAAGAGGATATAACGATTCGTCGTTTAATAGATGGTGGTGTAGAGACTGTAAAGGTTAAGTTACCTCTACTATTAACAGTTAATGGTAGTGCAGCTTCTTGTCGCCCTAGAAACGCTAAACTTGTGCAAAAATACAAACACGCTAAGACCATCACTGAGAAACAACAAGGAGATTTAGATTATATAGCTTTGTACGACACCAGAGGTTATCTTAATCTGCCAGAATGGAGTGTGTTAGATGTTGAAGGAGATATAGATCAATGCGGTCTTTCGGGCTCTCCCACCAAAGTAAAGTCCATTCAGAATATTGTGTTTCAAGCCAAAGAGAGCAAGACGCTTACCTCTTCCGATGAGGATATAGAGGACCTTATTGTTGAACTATTAGAGAACCATACCATTGGTTAACCTCAAAAACAAGAGAATAAGATGAATAATATATTTGTATACTGTGAAATAGAAGATAATATTGTTGCAGAGGTTAGTCTAGAGCTACTAACGAAAGGTCGCTCTTTAGCGAATCAACTTAAATGTAAGTTGGAAGCAGTGGCTATTGGATCAAAGCTTACCAATATTCAAAATCAGATACTACCTTATGGAGTAGATGTACTACACCTCTTTGAAGATGATCGGTTAGCACCCTATACCACTTTACCACATACTTCAATCCTAGTTAATTTGTTCCAAAAGGAACAGCCTCAGATAGCACTGTTGGGAGCAACCGTTATAGGAAGAGATTTAGGACCGAGAGTCTCCTCAGCTTTAGGGAGTGGGTTGACTGCCGACTGTACAGCATTAGAAATTGGGGGACATGAAGATCGTAAGAATAAGAAGAGCTATGAGAACTTACTCTATCAAATAAGACCAGCTTTTGGAGGAAATATAGTGGCTACTATTATTAATCCCGATCATCGTCCACAAATGGCAACAGTACGTGAAGGGGTGATGAAGAAAGAAATTTTATCAGAGAGCTATAAAGGCGAGGTCATCAAACATCCTGTAAAAGAGTTTTTATCGCCTGAGGATTTTGTAGTTGAAGTCATAGAGCGCCATGTAGAAAAAGCAAAAAATAACTTGAAGTCGGCTCCTATTGTTATAGCTGGTGGATATGGAGTTGGCTCGAAGGAGAATTTTGAATTACTTTTTGATTTGGCCAAGGTCCTTAATGCAGAGGTAGGGGCAAGTCGTGCAGCTGTCGATGCAGGGTTTGTTACTTCCGACCGTCAAATCGGACAAACTGGACTAACTGTTCGGCCTAAGTTATATATAGCCTGTGGCGTGTCTGGACAAATACAGCACATTGCAGGAATGCAAGAGAGCGGAATCATTATTTCAATCAATAATGATCCTGAAGCTCCCATTAGCAAGGTGGCCGATTATGTTATCCAGGGAACAGTTGAAGATGTTGTTCCAAAAATGATTAAGTATTACAAACAAAACTCAAAGTAAGATGGCAAATTATTATTTAGATACACCAGAATTAAAGCATCATCTCGATCACCCTTTAATGAAAAGAATAGTAAAGTTAAAGGAGAGAGATTATATCGATAAAGATAAATACGATTATGCACCGATCGATTTCGAAGATGCTATGGATAGTTACGATAAAGTACTTGAAATAGTTGGTGAAATCTGTGGTGAGGTTATTGCCCCAAATGCCGAAGGGGTAGACGTTGAGGGACCACTATGTAAGCAAGGACGTGTAACCTATGCCTCTGGAACCCAAGAGAATTTAGAAGCTTGTCGTAGAGCTGGATTGTTGGGTATGTCAATGCCTAGAAGGTTTGGAGGATTAAACTTTCCAACAGTACCCTACATAATGGCTGCCGATATAGTGAGTAGAAGCGATGCAGGCTTTGAAAACTTATGGGGGCTGCAAGATTGTGCAGAGACAATCTATGAGTTTGCAACAGAAGAGCAGAAGAAAAAATACATTCCAAGAGTTTGTGAAGGTGAAACCATGTCGATGGATCTAACTGAACCAGATGCAGGTTCAGATCTTCAATCTGTTATGCTCAAGGCTACATACTCCGAAGAAGATCAATGTTGGTATCTTAATGGAGTGAAGCGCTTTATAACGAATGGTGACTCCGATATTCACCTTGTTTTAGCACGATCTGAAGAAGGGACAAAGGATGGACGTGGTTTATCCATGTTTATTTATGATAAAAGAGATGGTGGAGTAAATGTTCGTCGCATTGAGAACAAGATGGGAATTAAAGGATCTCCAACCTGTGAACTTGTTTTTAAGAATGCTAGAGCAGAACTTTGTGGAGAGAGGCGTTTGGGACTAATTAAATATGTAATGGCATTGATGAATGGTGCACGTTTAGGTATTGCAGCACAATCAGTAGGCCTGTCACAAGCAGCTTATAATGAAGCTCTCTCATATGCAAAGGAGAGAAAACAGTTTGGAAAGCCCATTATAGAGTTTGCACCCGTAGCAGAAATACTAGCCTTGATGAAAGCTAAACTAGATGCTTCTAGGAGTTTCTTGTATGAAACTTGCCGCTTTGTAGATATGTATAAGGCATTGGAAGACATAGCAAGGGAGAGAAAGTTAACTCCAGAGGAGAGAAAAGAACAGAGGGCTTATTCAAAATTGGCAGATAGCTTTACTCCCTTAGCAAAAGGAATTAGTAGCGAGTTTGCTAATGAAAATGCATATGATGCGATTCAGATTCATGGTGGATCTGGCTTTATGAAAGATTATGCTTGTGAACGTATTTATAGAGATGCTCGAATAACCTCTATTTATGAAGGTACCACTCAGTTGCAGGTTGTTGCTGCTATTCGATATGTAACCAATGGCTCTTTTTATAAACAAATGGAGGCTTATCAAACAGAGAAAGTCTCTTCAGAGCTAGAGGGACTTAAGCATCGTCTTGAAGAGATGAGCAATAAATACCAAGAAGCTGTATCCAAAGTGGTAGAAACAAAGAACCAAGAACTATTAGACTTTTCAGCGAGAAGACTTGTTGAAATGGCTACTTATATCTTGATGGGATACTTGTTGCTACAAGATGCGACTAGAAATGGAGAGCTGTTTGGTAAGTCTGCCAACGTTTTTATACGGTTTGCAGAGTCTGAAATAGATAAACATTACGCTTACCTAAGTAAATTTAGCATAGAGGAGTTGGCTTACTTTAGAGCTTAAATAAATCAGTATATAAATAAAGGGGGACTCATGAGTCCCCCTTTATTTGTTATTAATAGTAATGCATTTACACGATTGCTCCGATACAGAGTAGGTAGGCTAGTGCAGCGGGTATAGCAATTAATGAGCTGTCAAATCGGTCAAGCATCCCCCCATGTCCAGGCAGTATAGAACCAGAGTCTTTTACTCCAAGAGTTCTCTTTAATAATGACTCTCCCAAGTCACCGAAAGTTCCAAGAATTGATACAACTGCTCCAAGACCAATCCACTCTATAGTTGATAAAATTGGGAAAAAAAGTGAGGCTATGTAAGAACCAATAATAGCAGTTATTATGCCTCCATAAAAACCTTCCCAAGATTTCTTTGGAGAGATTCTTGGAAATAACTTCCTTTTTCCAAAATTACAACCAATAAGATAAGCTCCAGAATCATTTAGCCATATGAAGACAAATATAAACAATGGAAATATAGGACTATACTCACTTCCTCTTTCTTCAAAGCCTAAATAACTTAAGAGAGAGAATGGAAGGGCGATATAGATTTGTCCAAAAAAACTGTAAGCCCAGTTGTCTATCGGGTTTTTTGATTTTCGATAGAGCTCTAATAGGAATAAGCCTATTAAAGCCATGATATAAGGGGCAAAAGCTACAGCTCCTGTGAAATCAGCTCGATAACTCCAGATAGCTATAAAGAGTAATATTCCACATAGAATGTTTAGAGGTAAATGAATTTGGATGCTCTTTACCTCTTTTATTAAATGTGAGAACTCTTTTATAGCTAGAGTGATAGTAAGGATAAAGACAAGAGCAAAAGTATAAGGACCAGCGTATATTGCTCCAACAAGAACTAATACAAACAGAAGTCCAGTAATACTTCTTATTAATAAGTTGTTTTTCAAAATATACTTTTTATTTCGTTACTACTCGTTGTCAGCCACAACATCCTCTGGTATTGGAGGTAAATTCCTTAGCTCTTCTTCGTTTTTTTTATCTTGCTTTGCTTTTTTATCAGCCTCTTCTTCTAGCTCCATAATCTCTTCTGAACGAGACTTCCAACGCCTTTTTCCAAATATTTTCTCAACATCTTCAGCAAATATTACCTCTTTCTCAATCAGTAAATTAGTTAAGTGTTGATGTTGCTCTTTGTATTCAGAAAGAATCTTCTTAGCTCTTTCATACTGTTCATGGATCATTGTTTGTACTTCCGAGTCTATTAACTCTGCCGTATCTTCACTGTAGGGCTTACTGAATGAATATTCGTTATTCATGTTGTAATAACACAAGTTAGGAAGTTTCTCGCTCATACCTAAGTAAGCTACCATTCCATAGGCTTGCTTTGTAACACGTTCTAAATCATTCATTGCTCCACTAGAAATCCTTCCAATAAAAATCTCTTCTGCAGCACGTCCACCAA
>JASLCM010000232.1 GCA_030151845.1 Bacteroides sp. | reverse complement strand
TTGTAAAAGAATAGGTTCGTTAGTTGTAATAAAATCGGCATTTCTATCGATTAACCATTTCATATCCTCTTCCTTATTTACTGTCCATGCGTTGACTTTCATCCCTAACTCATGGCACTCTTTTATCCACTCTGGGTTTTTCTTAAAAACCTTATAGTGATAATCTGGGCCTGTACATCAAATCTCCTTTAATTCTTTAGGGGAAAGTTCGCCTCGTAGATAGTAGACAGGAGTGTTTTTAGGTGCGTTTTTAATAAATTCTTTTACTGCATGTAAGGAGAAGCTTATATACTCCATTCGCTCATTTAAGCCTAACTCATCTACCATTTTCAAGATTTTCTGAATGGCTTCAGACTCTTCCTCTGGTTTATTATGAACTTTAAGTTCAAGAATTAATCTTGTGTTCAGCTCTTGTGCCTTATTTAAATAGGCCGATAGAGTAGGGAGTGTTTCTCCATTGGCTAATTGTAGGGATGTTAGACGAATAGAGGGAGATGTTTGTATTTTATGACCTTTAAAACTGGGGTCATGATTAACAACAAGTTGTCCGTCGGCTGCCATCCATACATCAAATTCTGAACCGTAGGCTTGGATTGAATCTGCTTTCACTAATGCTCGGATACTGTTTTGTGCAGAACCTTCTGTGTTCCAAAATCCTCTATGAGCAATAACTTGGGTTTGTGCCATAGCCCATGCCGAAGTAAGAAGTAGGGCTACTGCAATTAATGTTTTTTTCATCTCTAGTCTGTTTTTAATTTCTATTTACAAATGTATGGAACTAAAGCTGAAAAGCGGTAGGTAAAGGTTAAAAGTTAAAGAATATATGTGAATATATGTTTTTATTTTCTGAAAATAAAAGTGGTGGCACCTATGCTAACTACATCGCCATCGTGAAGTTCTTTTCTCTCCCCTTCATTTAAGAGCTCGGTTTTTACAAAAGTTCCTGTTAAACTTGGAGCATCCCAAATGTAGTGAGATATTTCACCCTCTTCATTTTCTTCAACATAGATAAAACAATGTATTCTATCCATGCTCATATCTGAGGTTTCGATGGGTTGGTTTATTTTCGTCCCCTTAGATCTTCTACCTATGCAGTTCTCTCCTTCTACTAGGTATTTAACTTGCTTATAGGCAAACACATTTTCTATTACAGTTATGCTTCCCCATTTTTTTATCTCTTCGGGTGCTTTCTTTCTTATTTTTATTCCAAATTGTTTGCCACACTCTGGACAGATAAAGACCAGAGATTGACCATTCTTGAATCTTGTTTGCTCTAGTGTTTGATAAGCATCACACTTTGGGCATCTTATACGTTTCATATGAAGTTATTTGGTGAAAATCCAAGCATTTTCAAAAGCTGGATTGGCTCTTAGGTTGGAAAGCTTTGAATAAGCCTCTTGTTTATTTGAAGTAGAATAAATACTAACTCGAACTTTATTGTTGGCAGATAATACCTGTGCAGAGTGATGACCTTTAGCTTTAAGCTCTTCGGACAACAGGTTAGCATCTTTGAGAGGTATTGCACTTGCAACAATAATATGGTATTGTTTTGTAGGAGTAGTAGTTGGTTGTACTGGTTCTTGCTGTACCTCTATCTGAGGTGTAGTTAATGTCTTATCTTCTTCAATAGTTAGTATAGTCTCCTTTTTTGTAGTCTCTTTAGGTAGAGCTTCTTGTTCCTGTTTAGAAGGATTATTATTTTTTAAGACAATAGGGTTTAAAGTTATTGCATGCTTTTGCAACTCTTCAATCCACTGTGTGGGAACAACATTGGCATGGTTGTTCTCTTTTAGTAAGTCTGTGTTCTCTGCTGGAGTAGACAAAAGAAAAAAGAAAGCTACTGCTGCTGCCGCTGCAACTGCATTTCTAAAAATAGGATGATTAAGAAGTGTAAATTCTTTCTCTCTCTTGTGCTCAGTTAGAGTAGTTTGGGACTCGATCGATTGAGTGAGTTGTTTTAAGGTTTTTATTTCAAAAGCATCTAAAGCATAAAGAGAAGGGGTCATAATACGTTCATTATATGGTCTGAAGTCGTACGTATGATTCATAGAGAGTCTCAACTCACCTACGTTTGGTAGGCTGAATTTCCCTTCATTATAAAGCTCTTCAACAAGTAAATCAATCTGTTTTTCTACAATTCGACTGGCATCAGAGAAGCTTGTGTCGTATGTAGTCATATAAGATTGAACCAGTAGACCATCGTTTAACTTTAACTGTTCATTGAACCCTATTGTACGCATAGGAGGAAGAAAAATATTCTCTTCTTCATCTCTCTTGGCTGGGGTATAATGGGTTACGAATCCTCCAAAACCAGGAAGGATAACGCAGTCATTATTCAGTAATAGGACCTCAATGTGTCGGGCTAATTCAATCATAGTGCAAAAATAATGTTTTTTTCTAAAAAGCCCATAGAAACCTCTTTTTTCTTTAGTGTTTATGGTGCTTAGACTAAGATTTTTAGATTCTATTGGGAAAAGCTTTGCTTTAAAACTAGGGCTTTTACTCTTTCATCAATAAAATAGGAATTTTTTCTTTATTATTTCCTACTTTTGTAGCTAATTATTTGTGTCAAGAGCTTTTGATATAAGAAAATAAATTAATGAGAGATGAATTACCTTGCAAACGAATTTGAAGTCGTGTGGATAATATAGCCGAAAATATTCAAAGATGAAAGAGGATATTTTATGTAGTTTTTTAAGAAGGCTGAATTTGA
>JASLCM010000226.1 GCA_030151845.1 Bacteroides sp. | reverse complement strand
GCAAATTCTAAAAAAGGATCTAGACCATAAACCTTTTGAGGTTATTAATGGAGCATTTCTTCTCTGTAACAAAGGGAGTGGAACCATACGAATCAACTTAATTCCTTACGATTTTAGTGTAGGTTCTTTAATTATTCTAGTTCCAGGGATGCTTATTCAATACACCAACCTATCCAGCGACACCTGTTTTTTTAAGTTAATTTTCTCTTCTGTATGTGTTAGCAAGGTTAACCTTATCAAGAGGTATCCTGAAGTATTCATGAATATGATTAATGCTGTGGTTATTGATATTCCCGAAAGCAGAATAGCTATGTATCAAGAGTTCATCACACAGTATTTGGAAGCGAATCGGAAAGAGTCTATAACCGTTAGCTCTGAGTTTGCCCTGTCTCTGCTCAATACCATGTTTATCGCAATTAGTGATAATTTAAGAGAGAGAGAACAACAAAAAAGAGAGTTCACCCGAGGAGAGATCATCTGTAGGAGTCTATCTAAATTAATTTTAGAACACTATCAAACAGAGCGAGCCATTCGGTTTTATGCGAATAAGCTCAACATTACTCCTCAGCACCTCTGTACTACTGTTAAAAAGAATTGTGGCAACAGTGTCTCCAACCTTATTGCCCACTTCGTAATTATGGATGCCAAAGGTAAGCTAAGCAGCACAGAGTTAACCATACAGGAAATTGCTGAATCCTTAAATTTTAAGTCGACCTCTATTTTTTCGAAGTACTTTAAGCGTTATGTAGATATGACTCCAATGGAGTACCGCAATCTTAAAAAACAGTTACAGTCTCCGCTGAATCAATGATAAAGAGTTTAATAATACCGAGGCCGATGAAAGAATCATTGCCAAGCTCACCATCATTGGGTTTAACAACCAACCAAAAATTGGATAGAAAAGACCTGCAGCTACAGGAATTCCAATTAAGTTAAAGATAAAAGCCCAAAACAAGTTCTGCCGAATAAGAGCAACCGTCTTCTTTGATAACTTAAAAGCCTTAGGCAATAAAAGTAGGTCCGATGTTATTAAAGTAATCATAGCTACATCCATCGCCACATCGGTCCCCTTTCCCATAGCAACACTCACATCAGCACTAGCAAGAGCCTGTGAGTCATTGATACCATCACCCACCATCGCCACTACTCTTCCCTCCTTCTGTAAGTTTCTTATGTACTCCTCCTTCATGCCAGGAAGAGCCTCCGATACATATTCCGAGATTCCTAGTTTATTAGCTACAGCAGAAGCCGTACGCTCCCCATCTCCGGTAAGCATACAAATTTGATACCCCTGCCTTTTCAACTCCTTAATAGCTTCTTTAGAAGTAGGCTTTATCCGGTCTGCAACTGCTATTATCGCCAAGAGTTTTTCTCCTCTTCCAAAGTGTACAATCCCATTTCCTTTGGTTTCATACCTCTCCATCATCGGACGTAATATAGTAGAGATAGAGGCCCCATTCTCTTCCATTAACCGCCTACTTCCTACCCAGTACTTTTCTCCTTCGTAAGAGAACTCCACCCCTTTTCCTAGCTTTGAAACAAAGTTTTCTAGTTCGATGGGGGCAATCTCATGTTTTGCCTCTAAAGCCTCAACGATAGATTCTGCTAGCGGATGATCCGATTTTTTCTCTGCAGCCAACAAGAGTTGCTTGTAAATATCTTGCTGAGGAACCTCCCATAGCCATCCAGTCACCGTTGGATGTCCATCGGTTATCGTTCCCGTCTTATCAAAAACTATAACATCTACCCTTCTAGCCTGTTCTAAAGCAAGCGCATCTTTAATTAAAATATGATGCCTTGCCCCCTTTCCTATTCCAACCATTAATGCTGTTGGTGTAGCCAGTCCAAGTGCGCAAGGACAAGCCATTACAAGTACAGAGACAGCAGAAAGTAATCCGTGAGAGACATAAGAGGTACCTCCTAAGGTAACCCACCCAGCAAAAGTGAGAACAGAAAGAATCAAAACAATAGGAACAAATACAGAGGTCACTTTGTCTACAATACGCTGTACCGGAGGTTTACTTCCTTGTGCCTCCTGAACCATCTCTATGATCCGTGCTAAAACCGTTTCGGCTCCCACTTTTTGGGCCTCAAGAACAAAGGTGCCTCTTTGATTCATTGTTCCAGCTAAAACATTATCCTCAGGTCCCTTAGAGACAGGAATAGGCTCACCAGAGATCATGCTTTCGTCGACATTTGACTCTCCCGTAACAATTGTACCATCTACAGGGATCCGCTCACCTGGCTTTACAATTACACGATCTCCAGCACGAAGCTCTTCAATAAGAACGTCCTTTTCCTCCCCTTCCGATAAGATCCGAGCAGTAATTGGCTGCATCCCCATCAGCTTTTTTATTGCCGATGTTGTACTTCCTTTTGCGCGTTCCTCCATTAGTTTCCCCGCTAAGACAAAGGCAATAATCACCATTGTCGCTGCATAATACACATGCGGATATAGACTTCTTTCAAACCAGAATTCAGGAAACAGTGTATTAAACGAACTGAAAACAAAGGCCACTCCAGTAGTTAAAGCGACCAAAGAGTCCATGTTACTTCTTCTTAACTTAAGTTGTTTCCAAGCACTTAAATAAAAAGGTTTTCCGTAGCGAAAAAGAGAAAACAGTGTGAGAATTAACATCACCTCATTGGCATAACTAAAGTTTTCAAAAAAAGTTGTGATAGTTACCACAACTAAGGTTAAACTTCCCACCTCTATAAACCGCCTCTTTTGCTTTTTATACTTTTCACGTTGTAAAGTCTCCTCTTCATCTATATTTTGCTGATTAACCAATAGTAAATCACATCCAGCAGCTATAACTGCACGCTTAATGCTTTGAGGGCTCTGCTTGTCCGAGTCATATCCCACTAACAATATATTGGTAGCCAAATTCACAGATGCGGCCTTTACTCCAGGTAAAGCAGCAACAGCTTTTTCTACATTGTTAGCACATGCAGCAGAGTGCATATCTAGTACTGAAAATGTCTTCTTGGTTATCTTGCTCATTCTATATTTTTTAAATAACTAAACGTTTTTTACAGAGGTATTTTATCTCAACGTATAATATATTGGTTTTGTTCGATAAAAACAAGTCTTAAACAGCCTATCCATAAGCTTTTGCGGTTTTTAATAGGAAAACCTATTTTCCTCCGTTTTAATCTGATTTTAAGATAGGTCTTTCAATAGATTAGTTTTATATTTGTATCAAGGGTTTCTCTCTTTTTAAACCTAAAAAACATCAATTATGAATAAGAAATTTACATTCGTAGGATTTTTAGTTCTACTTTTAATGTTCACCGTTAGTTCATGTACTAAACCAGTTGGCAACAAAGGAAATTTCACTTTTAAGCAAATTCAGGTCGATCAACAGGCTCATCTTTTTAACAATGAAGAGAATCCAGCATGTCATATACAAGTCGATTTTAACTACCCGATCTCCGAGAAAGAGAGTGGATTAGCAGATAGCTTAACAACTTTTCTTCTTGCCTCCTCCTTGGGAGATAAATACATGAACTTAGCCCCACAAGAGGCCGTTCAACACTATGTAAAAGATTACATTACTGAGTATCAAAAAGACCTTGAATCCATGTATGCCGAAGATAAAGCAAACCAGGAACCAGGAACAGAACTAGGTGCATGGTACTCTTATACTAGAAATGTAAAGGTTGAATTCCCATTTTATGAGAACAACCTATTAAGCTACCTCATCTCTTTCGATGAGTACACAGGTGGTGCACACGGAATCTATATGTATGAATATGTAAATATAGACCTTGAGAAAAGAGCTCCCATTCTTCTTGAAGACCTATTTGTAGGAGACTATACTGAAGAGCTAACAAAACTACTTTGGGAGCAGTTAATGGACGATGAGGAGGTAAACTCTAGAGAAGAGTTAGAAGAGAGGGGTTATGGGTCGACTGGTGATCTTGCACCTACTCGAAACTTCTTACTCAACAAAGAGGGAATAACCTTTTGTTACAATGTCTATGAAATAGCTCCATACTCTATGGGTGCAATTCGAATAAAGCTACCTTTCGAAAAAATTAGCCACCTCTTAGGGAGCTCAGAAATAATTAAAGACCTATTAAAATAAACAGAATAAATCAATGGAGATTATTTTAAAATACTTCCCCCATTTAAGTACAACACAAAAAAAACAGTTCGAAGCTTTAGGAGATCTATATACCGATTGGAACGCCAAAATCAATGTTATCTCTCGAAAAGATATAGACAATCTCTACCCTCATCACATCCTTCACTCACTTGGCATAGCTAAGTATATTCAATTTAAAGAGGGAAGCACCATAATGGACCTTGGCACAGGTGGAGGTTTTCCAGGAGTGCCCTTAGCTATTCTATTTCCCGAAGTACACTTTCATTTGGTAGATAGCATTCGTAAGAAATTAAAAGTAGCTTCTGAGATCGCTTCCACCATCGGGCTTAAGAACCTTAGTTTTGAACATAACCGAGCAGAAAATGTCAAAACGACCTATGATTTTGTGGTAAGTAGAGCGGTAATGCCTCTCCCCGATCTCGTTAAACTCTGTAGGAAGAACATCAACTCTAAACAGATAAATGCGATGCCCAATGGGCTTATCTGTTTAAAAGGAGGAGATTTATCGGCAGAGACTCAACCCTTTAAAAACATAGCTCTCGTTGAAGAGTTAAGCACCTATTTCGAAGAGGAGTTTTTCGAAACAAAGAAAGTAGTTTACGTACCCCTTTAAAACGCAATTTACTATGCAAATTAAAAGATTTGAATTCAATATGTTCTCTGTAAACAGTTATCTTCTGTGGGATCAGGAGAGTAAAGAGGCTGTTCTTATAGATGCAGGTTGTTTCTTTAAAGAAGACAAGGCAAATCTAGACCGATTTATAGCAGACAATCAACTCAACTTAAAATACCTATTAAATACCCATCTACATTTGGATCATGCCTTTGGCAACCCTTATATGCTGAACAAGTATAACCTCAAAGCATTGGCCCACTCCGAAGATGAGTTCTTACTAGGAAAGATAAAAGACCAAGCCCTTATGTTTGGCTTTCAACTCGACGAAGATCCTGTTCCTCTAGGTGGTTATTTAAAGGAGGGAGATGTAATCTCTTTTGGGAAGTATAACCTCTCTGTAATTCATATTCCAGGCCATTCACCTGGCG
The DNA here is from genome assembly GCA_030151845.1 of Bacteroides sp. Classification (GTDB taxonomy): domain Bacteria; phylum Bacteroidota; class Bacteroidia; order Bacteroidales; family Bacteroidaceae; genus Bacteroides_E. Next base: position 9,454 of record JASLCM010000226.1, on the reverse strand, counting down.
GAGTAGTATTTTATGAACCCAAAGAGAAAATTGTCTTCTGTGGTGATGTCCTTTTTCAAGGCAGTGTGGGCAGAGCCGATTTAGAAGGTGGAGACTTTGATCAACTCATTCACTCCATCAAAGAAAAACTGCTCTGCTTACCAGAGGAGACTCTTGTTTATCCGGGTCACGGTCCTTCTACCACCATCGGTAAAGAGAAAAGGTCAAATCCTTTTTTAATCTAGTATCTAATTCTTTAACACTATACTCTTATAATTATGGAAAACGATTTCTTAACAGATAGACACATCGGTATAACACCTGCCGAAGAGCAGATCATGCTTAAAAAGATAGGTGTATCGTCATTGGATGAACTAATCGATCAAACGATTCCTAAAAACATACATCTACCTAAGCCATTAGACTTGGAACCTCCCATGAGTGAATATGAGTATGCTACCCATATTCGAGAATTGTCAAGAAAGAACAAACTATACAAAACCTACATCGGTATGGGCTGGTATGGAACAAAAACACCTGCTGTTATCGTTAGAAATGTTTTTGAAAATCCAGTATGGTATACCTCTTATACCCCCTATCAAGCTGAAGTTTCTCAAGGACGCTTAGAGGCTCTTATGAACTTTCAAACAGCAATTAGTGACCTCACTGGTTTGCCGCTTGCAAATAGTTCGTTACTCGATGAAGCTACTGCTGCTGCAGAAGCAGTTACGATGATGTATAATCTACGTTCGCGAACACAAAAAAAGGCAAAAGCAAATGTAGTTCTTGTCGATGAGAACATATTCCCTCACACCCTAGCTGTAATGAAAACACGAGCAGTTCCTCAAGGAATTGAACTTAGGGTAGGAAAATATACCGATTTTGAGTTTTCTCCCGATGTTTTTGGTTGCTTAGTGCAATACCCTAATTCCGATGGGAGCGTACAAAACTATGAAGAGCTAACAAACAGAGCACACGAAAAAGAGTGTAAAGTTGCTGTTGCTGCAGATATTCTTAGTCTCGTACTATTAACACCTCCTGGTGAATGGGGAGCCGATATTGTTTTGGGTAGCTCACAAAGATTAGGAATCCCCATGTTCTATGGCGGACCATCGGCTGGTTACTTTGCTACACGCTCGGAATATACCCGAAGTGTTCCAGGCCGAATCATTGGATGGTCTAAAGATAAATACGGCAAGTTATGCTACAGAATGGCACTCCAAACAAGAGAGCAGCACATTAAACGTGAAAGAGCCACCTCTAACATTTGTACAGCTCAAGCCTTATTGGCTACTATGTCTGGTTTTTATGCCGTTTACCACGGAGCTGAGGGGTTAACTAAAATTGCAACCCAAATTCACTCTGCAGCAGTAGCACTCAATGAAGAGCTTTTAGCGTTAGGCTATAAACAGAAAAATAGACTCTTTTTCGATACACTACGCATTGAGCTTCCTGAAGAGTTAAAGCAGGAGACAGTAGAGGGCATTGCCTTGGAGCATAAAATTAACCTTCGCTATTTTTCCAATGGAGATGTTGGAGTAAGTATCGATGAAACTACAAACCTGCAAGCACTAAATGAGTTAATCACACTCTTTGCTAAAGCTGTTAGAAAAACAGCCAACCTCCTCACTCAAATAGAGCAGAAGGTAGATTTACCTGCTCCATTTAAAAGAACAACCAGTTTCTTAACCCATGAGGTATTTAAAAAATACCACACAGAAACTGAAATGATGAGATACATCAAACGATTAGATCGAAAAGATATTTCTCTTGCACAATCCATGATATCGCTAGGATCCTGTACCATGAAGCTTAATGCCGCCTCTGAGGTTATGGCTATGACTCTCCCCGAATTTATGGGAATTCATCCATTAGCCCCTAAAAATCAGGCAAAAGGAACCTTAGAAATGATAGAAAATCTAAGTAAAGCACTAACAACAATCACTGGATTCGATGGAATTAGTCTGCAGCCCAACTCTGGAGCTGCTGGAGAGTACACTGGTTTGCGAGTTATCCGGGCATACTTAGAGAGCATTGGAGAGGGACATAGAAGTAAGGTTCTTATTCCTGCATCGGCTCACGGTACCAACCCTGCATCGGCTATCCAAGCTGGTTTCGACACAGTTACTGTAGCCTCCGATGAGCATGGTAATGTGGATATGGAGGATTTCAAACAAAAAGTAGAGAAACACCAAGCAGATCTTGCTGCTTTAATGATTACTTACCCCTCCACGCATGGAATTTTTGAAGAAGACATTGTTGAAATGTGTGATTTAATTCATCAAGCTGGAGCTCAAGTCTACATGGACGGTGCCAATATGAACGCACAAGTAGGCTTAACAAGTCCAGGATTTATTGGAGCAGATGTTTGCCACCTAAACCTACACAAAACCTTTGCCATTCCACACGGTGGTGGTGGTCCGGGTGTTGGTCCTATTTGTGTTGCAAAGCATCTCATCCCCTTCCTTCCCGGACACGACTACTTTGGAGATGATACCAATCAGGTCTCCTCTGCTCCCTTTGGAAGCGTTGGGGCTATGCCAGTAACCTACGGTTATATTCGCATGATGGGTACAGCTGGACTTACTCGAGCTACACAAATCGCTATTCTCAATGCTAACTATCTTGCTGCTTGTTTAAAAGACACCTATGGTGTTGTCTATCGAGGCAAGAATGGATTTGTGGGGCATGAAATGATCCTAGAGTGTCGTAAAGTTAAGGAAGAGGCAGGTATCGACGAGAATGATATTGCAAAGCGATTAATGGATTACGGATATCATGCACCTACACTCTCCTTCCCTGTTCACGGAACTTTAATGATAGAACCTACCGAGAGTGAAAGTTTAGCTGAGCTTGACAATTTCGTAGCAGTTATGCAAAACATTTGGAACGAGATTCAAGAGGTTAGAAATGGGATCTATCCACTAGAAGATAATGTGTTAGTAAATTCTCCCCACCCTGAATATGAGGTTGTTTCCAACGATTGGAATCATAAATACAGCAGAGAGAAAGCATGTTACCCCATACAAAGCGTTCGAGAGAATAAGTTCTGGGTAAACGTTGCACGGGTAGATAATACATTGGGAGATAGAAACCTATATCCTACTCAAAATGAAACTTTTACAGAATAGTTTATAAAAAGGCTTGGGAATTCCCAAGCCTTTTTTATCTCCTTCCCAATTCTCTAAAAGAAAGATGTGCTACAAAAGAGTTACTCTTAGCCAATGAAACTCTAAAATCCATAAAGGTTTTCATTCCTCTCTCCCTTTTGTTTCATCGAAATTGTTTATTTCTTTCACTGAAAAGAAAAATGCAGATTAACCAAACGAACCAACCTAAGGCGTGTTTTTTACTTGAGCCTCAACTAAAACTTTAGAATCCTCTTCTCTTCATTCACTTTTTTGAGAAAAATAGAATATCTTCGCCTCATTACTTACTAGAAAAGAGATGAACAATGAAAAAATATCTTTTTACAATATTTTCCATTTTCGTTCCTGCGCTCCTCTTCGGACAAAAGGAAACTGATGCCTATCAAACTATTTTAAACATAGCATACTACCAAGAGGCTGAATGGACATCGAATGCTTACAAAAAAGAGCGCTGTCGCTTAGATCTCTATTACCCCAAAGGTAAAACTGGGTTTTCTACAGTTGTATGGTTTCACGGAGGAGGACTAAGTGGAGGTGAAAAGCAGATACCTGAAGCGTTGAAGGAAAAAGGGATAGCGGTTGTTGCTGTTAACTACAGACTTCTTCCTAACGCTACCGTACAAGAGTGTATAGAGGATGCAGCTGCTGCTACATCTTGGGCTTTGAATCACATTCAAACCTATGGTGGAGACTCCTCTTCGATCTTCTTAGCGGGACACTCTGCGGGTGGATATTTGGCTTTGATGGTAGGGCTAGATAAGAAATGGCTTGCTACACATGGTCAAGATGCCAATCTTTTAGCAGGTATAATTCCCTTTAGTGGGCATACCATTACTCACTTTGCACTCAGAGAGAAGCGGGGCATTCCAAACTATCAACCTGTTATTGATGAGTTTGCCCCTCTCTTCCATGTTAGAAAAGATGCACCTCCTCTCCTTCTTATAACGGGAGATAGAGAGCTAGAGCTACTAGGAAGATATGAGGAAAATGCCTACCTCTATCGAATGATGAAGGTAGCTGGACATACCAACACTAGGCTCTATGAACTAGACGGTTACAACCACGGAATGGAAGAGCCTGCATTTCCTCTACTCATTAAGGAGGTTAAAAGCAGAGAGTAACTACTACTTAAGTCTTCCTTCATTACACATTGAAGGAAAACTTATTCCTCTCAGCAAACCTAAAAAAAGAGGCCTTACGTTTTACAAGCGTAGGGCCTCTTTTTTAATCAAGGGAACTTATTTTTTAGTTAAGCCCACCTGTATGTTAAGTCTAAAAAAGTATTCACCATGATCTCTATCTAAAGATCCGTGTTTATCTCTTTCTAAAATACCCCTTTCTAACCTGGTGTTGGTAAATAGAAACTCCATAAAAAGCTCCTCTTCACTTTGATGGTAACAGATTGGTACTCCATCGGCACCAACAAATATCATTCCTTGAATGGCAGAGTCGTTTCCTCTATATATTTTTGCAGGACGCATTCCTAATGCACAAGCATATAAAAACTGCTTAACTTTAAAGCGGTAATACTGATGTTTTACGAGTAGTTCATGACTAATTTTTAAGGGATTACTCTCCTCTATTTCTGCAACCAGTTCTGAGACTTTAGCGATCTCCTTAAGATGCATAAAACGAGCCATTTCTCCGAGGATTCTCCCCATTTGTCCATCAAACATCTGTAAGTTGGAGCGAAAAACCTTATCGGCAACCTCATCGTATTTTAGTTTTCCACCTAACTCTTCGATTCGCAACATCCGATCACGAACAGTATTGTTACTCTCTATTGCATTTATATTTTCAACAGTTGGCACCGAAAAGCGATTCGCAGTGAGCTGATACTTTATGTTTGCCGCTCTACCTCCTGCAAGAAGAGGCTGCATAGCTCCTAGTCTGGAGCGTACAATGAAACCATCTGCTCTTTTACGAGGATTCCAAAAACTAATAGCTAAGTCGGTTCGATCTTGCGTCTCAGCCTGCAAATCCAAAATTTCATATTTCCTCATAAAGGCCTCTACCTCTATTGGTGAGGAAACTGGATCTGAAGGGGTGCCTTCTATCGCTTCTAGAATTTGTTGAGCTAGGTTTAGAAATTCTATTTTAGGGATAGTGGTTTCCTCTTTTTCACGAACCATTCGTATATTTTCTCCTTCTACATAATATCTTCGCGTTCCCCCATACTCTTCTCTTTCAACATATGTTATGGGCCAAAAAACAGAACGGAACTTCTTGCCTTTTCGATCGCCCAGAAAAACACGTCCCTCTCCCAATAAACGGAGAAAGACATAAAATTCACTCCACTCTTGTTTTGTTGCTTCAAATGCCATATCTATTCTGCTATCTTTTCATCTATTACTTTCACTGATTCTATTAGCTCTAATCGCTCTTTCAGTTGGCTATACTTAGAACGACGTATGCGCAAGGTTAGTTTACAGTCGAGCATAAAATCTTGCTCAACCATAGTTGCCTCTTCGTCTTTTACAATACGCATCACCTCATTTAAAAAGGGATACTCAAAGTGAATAGTAAGTTCGTCATTTACTGTTTTTTCTAACACTTCTGCTGCCTCTAAAGCCAAAGCTGCTGCGGTCTTATAAGCAACAACCAATCCCCCTGTACCTAGTTTTATCCCTCCAAAGTAGCGAACTACTACCACTAAAACATCGGTTAGTTCATTGGAGCGTATTTGCCCTAAAATGGGTCGGCCGGCCGTTCCCGAAGGCTCTCCATCGTCGTTTGCTCTAAAATCCTCCTGTTTATACCCTAACATATAGGCATAACAAACATGACGAGCATTGTAAAACTCTCTTTGATAATGGTCTAGCAACTCTTTAATCTCCTCGTGTGTCGTTACAGGATGGGCAAAAGCTATAAATTTACTTCTCTTCTCGTTAAAGCTTGCTTCGGTAGCGCCTGCTATAGTCCTAAAAGTATCTTCGGTCGTCATACAACAAAGATAATTATTTTAACTCATCGAATATAAAAAACGTCCAACAACTATTGTGTCGGACGTTTATAACTTCTACTCCTCTAATTTGTGGATAACTAATCCGGATCGTAGTTTAGGTTCAAACCACGTTGTTTTTGGTGGCATGATATTGTTTGTATCGGCTATATCCATAAGTTGCTTCATTGTTACTGGATAGAGTGCTAATGCTGCTCTCATCTCTCCACTATCTACCCGCCTACTTAACTCCTCTAAACCTCTTATTCCTCCTACAAAGTCTACTCTATTATCGGAGCGTAAATCTTTTATTCCCAGTATTTCATCTAAGATTAAATTGGAAGATATGGTTACATCTAATACTCCAATAGGGTCATTGTCGTCGTAGGTTCCTGGCTTAGCCGTTAAACTATACCACTCTCCATCTAAATAAAGTCCGAAGTTATGCAGCTGATTGGGACGATAGGGCTCTTTACCCTTCTTTTCTACAACAAAGTTTTTCTCTATTCTTTCCAAAAACTGCTCGGAGGTTAAACCGTTTAAATCTTTAACTACCCGGTTGTAATCAATGATAGTAAGTTGGTTGGCTGGAAAACAAACAGCCATAAAGTAGTTATATTCCTCTTCTCCTGTGTGGTTGGGGTTGTTCTTTGCCTTTTCTGCTCCAACTAAAGCGGCAGCGGCAGACCGATGGTGACCATCGGCAATATAAAGAGAGGGCATTTTTTTAAACTCTTTTGTAATGGTTGCAATATCCTCCTTTTGATCAATAATCCAAAAAGTGTGTCCAAAACCATCACCGGCACCTAAAAAGTCATATTCTGGCTCTTCTTTGGTGTATTTCTCTACTAGAGCATCCAACACCGGGCTATCTGGATAGGCAAAGAATACGGGTTCTACATTGGCATTTGTTACCCGCACATGCTTCATGCGATCCTCCTCTTTGTCTTTTCGAGTTAGCTCATGTTTTTTGATCACTCCATTTATGTAATCGGGCACATAAGCACCTACAACCAAACCATACTGCCTCTTTCCATTCATCGTTTGTGCATAGATGTAGTAGTGTTCTTCTTCATCTTGTACCAACCAACCTTTATCTTGGAAGAGTTGAAAGTTCTCTGCTGCTTTCTCATATACAGCAGGATCGTGTTCATCTGTTCCGACAGGAAAATCTATTTCAGGTCTAATAATACGATACAGCGATTTCTCATTCCCTTTTGCCTCTGCTCGGGCCTCTTCCGAGTTAAGTACATCGTAGGGACGAGATACAACTTTTTCTACAAATTTTCGAGGAGGACGTAAGCCTCTAAAAGGTTTTACTATTGCCATAATATCTTATTTTTTTAATTATTTAGTTTAAAAGTTCTTTGCCCTCTTTTAAAAAACCTACAAGCTGATGAGCTGCAGCAATACCTACACTGGTATTCGCTTCGGTTGTTTGTGCACCTATTTTTACAGGTGTGGCAAAATACTGTGTCGGGTAATCCGACAAAAGCTTATAGTGGTTATCGGGTTTTATATCGGTTAAGTAACTGAAGTCTTCTCGCTCTTTCAGTATCCTAAGCAACCCCTTTTCATCTATAATCTCTTTTCCTGCGGAGTTTAAAAGCGTTGCGTTCGCTGGCATTAGCCGCAGTAGTGAATAATTAACACTTTTATCGGTATCTTTGTTTATGGGTAAATGCAGTGAAATGATTGTACAAGTTCGATAAAGCTCTTCTAAGGAGTCTACACGGGTTACTCCCAATTCTTCCATGGAGGAGGCTGAGCAATTAGGATCATAGGCGTAAACCTCCATGTTTAACCCTTTGGCTAGTGCTGCAAAGCGCTTACCTACATGTCCGTAAGCATGAATGCCTATTTTTTGAGTAGCCAGTTCATATCCACTCCGGTTCGAGTAAAAGTTTCTCATGCTCATAATGAGTAGTCCCAACATCAGTTCGGCAACTGCATTGGCATTTTCTCCTGGTGTATTCATCACTACAACTCCTCGCTTCGTTGCAGCAGGGATATCAATGTTTTGACAACTTACTCCAGCTCGTACAATTATTTTTAAGTTAGGGGCAGCTGCTAATAGCTCTTTATCGATAGAGTCACAACGAACAATCAACCCTGTGATATCATGCATAGCCTCTTTTAACTCCTCTCTGTCGCGATAGGCTATTAAAGAGGAGAAACTTAAACCATGAGATTCTATTACTCGTTGGATTTCTAAAACAGCAGGGGGTGAGAAAGATTTTTTTGTGGCCAACAAAATTTTCATAATCGTAGGATTTTAAGGTTAACAGTTTGTTTGGGTAACTACACCACTTGTGTTTTTTAGTATTTCTCCAATAAGATAGGAAAGTTTTCTCAGAGGTTTAAAGAACTATCAATATATATTCAGTAGCATTCGCTATCTTTGAAAAAGAACGGTTTAAGGAGAGAGGACTTTTAACCAACTAAAGCTCCTATTTGATAAAAAAAGTATATTTTTTGTTATTAGTCGACCCAAAACGAGCCAATGTTTGTCTGCTTTTATTACCTTGAAGCAGGAAAAAACGTTTGTCTGACACTGAACAATAGATCAACATAATAAAGCTATGAGTAAAATTTATAATAAACTTACTGAGTTAGTAGGAAAAACTCCCCTACTAGAATTGAATAACTATGCCCAAAAAAGAGAGTTAAAGGGAAGAGTAATTGCTAAGCTCGAATATTTTAACCCTGGAGGAAGTGTAAAAGACCGAATTGCCTTAGGAATGATTGAGGCTGCAGAAAAAGAGGGTGTCTTAAAAACTGGTGCAACTATTATTGAACCAACAAGTGGCAATACTGGAGTGGGATTAGCTTGGGTGTCACGAGTAAAGGGATATCACCTGGTGTTAACTATGCCTGAGACCATGAGTATTGAACGACAAAATCTGCTCAAAGCATTAGGTGCTGAGCTAGTTTTAACTCCGGGTGCTGAGGGAATGAGTGGGGCAATCAAAAAGGCTAATGCCTTACAAGAGAGTATACCAGGATCTCTTATTCTTCAACAGTTCGAAAACCCCAATAACCCTAAAACACATGAGCACACAACAGCCAAAGAGATTTGGGAAGATACCGATGGTAAAGTTGACCTTGTTGTTGCAGGTGCTGGTACTGGAGGTACAATTTCGGGAATAGGTAAAGCACTTAAGAGATACAATCCGAAAGTAAAGATTGTTGCTGTAGAACCTGAAACATCTGCAGTATTGTCGGGAAATCCTTCGGGACCACATAAAATTCAAGGTATTGGAGCTGGTTTTGTGCCTAAAATATATGACTCGCAAGTGGTTGATCAAGTCTTTCCTGTAGCAGATGATGATGCACTACGAACAGGTAGAGCACTCTCTTTAGAAGAGGGACTTCTAGTAGGCAT
>JASLCM010000204.1 GCA_030151845.1 Bacteroides sp. | reverse complement strand
GTAGTGGTACTACAACACCAAAATCTGTCGGCAAGAACAGATGAGACAGGACACTTTTACTTCCCTTCTGTTCAAGATGGAAGAGAGGTACTATCACTCAACTCAGCAAAGATTATAAGTAAAGAGACTCCCATTGAAATTGGTCAAGTGAGAGACCTAGGTGAGTTACTAGTTGCTGTGAAAGAGATGAATAACATTCATTCGTTGATGGGTGTTGTTAATGAGCTAGAATTAGAAGACGATGGAGGTGTATCACAAGATATTAATGCCATGGTTATTCTTTCCAATGATATGTATTTGAATAATATTGCCTATCAACTCTCTCCTTTGCGCTTTAAAATAAGGGGGTACGATAACCAATATGAACAGAAATATATTAATGGAGTAAGCTTTAATGACCAGTTGCGTGGTGTTTTTAGTTTTTCCTCAATTGGAGCATTGAATGATGTCACAAGAAATGGTGATGAGAATAATTACTTAACACCATCTACTTTCTCTTTTGGGTCGATAGGTCGCTCTGAAAACATAAACATGCGATCAGGGAGCTATAACCGTGGAGGGAAAATTACCGCAACATATACTAACCGGAACTATTATTTACGTGGAATGGCCAGTTATGCAACAGGTCTTCGTGACGATGGTTGGGCTTTTAATTTCACTTTAGGTGGACGATATGCAGACGAAGGTGTTGTTGATGGAACATTCTATAAAAACTTCTCCTATGCGATTGGAGCTGAAAAGCAATGGAACAATGGGGAGCACAGTCTCTCTTTTGTAACCTTTGGTTCTCCAGTAGAGAGAGGACAACAAGGGTCCTCTTATCAAGAAGTTTATGACTTAGTAGGAGATAACTTGTATAATCCCAATTGGGGTTACCAAGATGGTAAAAAAAGAAATTCACGGGTAGTGAAATCTTTTGATCCAACAGCTATATTTTCTCATGTTTGGAAGCCTAATGATAAGGTAAACTTAACAACAGGTGTTGGAGCACATTATAGCCGTTATGGAGGTAGTGCCCTAAACTGGTATAATGGTCCAGATCCACGTCCAGACTATTACCGCTATCTACCCAGCTACTTTGAGAATGAAGAGGTACAGGCGTACTATCAGGATTTGTGGAGAAACAAAACAAGAGGTGTAACTCAAATCGATTGGGATGAGTTGTATATGGCAAACAAACGCGCCTCTCTTGCTGGTGATGACGCAGCAGTCTATATGGTTGAAGAGAGACGAAAAGATTTGTTTGAAATCTCTATGAACTCAACGCTAAATGCACAAATTAATCGTTACCTTAAGTTTACAGGAGGTGTAGGAGTAAGACGCTCTACCTCTTTGCAATTTAAAACGGTAGATGATTTACTTGGTGCTAGTCATGTGTTAGATATTGATAAATTTGCTGAGAGAGACTTTCCGGGAGATCAAAATGTGATTCAGAATGATTTAACTAAACCCAATAGAAAGGCATATAAAGGAGATACTTTTGGATATGACTTTAGAGTGAATATAAACTCTGCGAATATCTGGTTGCAAAATCAGTATAGCTTAGGAAAGGTAGACCTTTACTATGGAACTAAACTTACCTATACAGATTTTCAACGTGATGGTAAAATGTTAAATGGTAGATATCCTGACTCCTCTAAAGGAAAAGGAAAGAAACATGATTTTGTGGATTATGCTTTAAAGGGAGGACTTACATATAAGTTTGATGGAAGACACTTTTTAACAGCTAACTTAGGTTATTTTACTGAAGCTCCATTGGCTGATAAGGCCTATATTTCTCCTCGAATTACAGACTTAGCCCCAGAGAATTTAAAAAGCTCTAGAATCTTCTCTGCTGATATGAGTTATGTATTCTCAATGCCCTCTATTCATGGACGTGTATCGGTTTTCCAAACAAACTTCTATGATCAGATGCACAAAATAAGTTACTACCATGATTCCGAACGTACATTTGTTAACCATGTGTTACAAGGAATGAATAAGGTCCATCGTGGTGTAGTTCTAGGCATGAATTATAGACTAAATAACAATTGGAACTTTGATTTAGCTGGTACTGTTGCAGAATATTACTACAGTAATAACCCCGACGGAACTATTAACTATGAAAATGGTAAAGAGTTAGGGAAGAGAGAGACCGTTTACTTGAAAGACTATTATGTTGGAAGTACGCCTCAAATTGCAGGGACATTAGGAGTCAATTACTTTTATGATTACTGGTTCCTAAGTATGAATATTAATGGGTTTGGTAGAAACTATATCGATATCTCTCCTATGAGAAGAGTTGCTTCAAACTATCAAGGGATACAGCCTACAGATACAGAGCAGTATGAGGCATATAAGAAGCTTATTGACCAAGAACGATATGGTAGTGGTTATACAGTAGACCTCTCAATCGGAAAAATATTTTATTTGCCAGGTAGACAATCTGTTAATTTCAACCTATCTGTGAATAACTTATTTAACCGAAAAAACATAAGAACGGGAGGATATGAACAAGGTAGATTGGATGTTTCTAATCCAGATAAATTTGCTTCTAAATACTACTACTTACAAGGAATCAACTGCTTCTTAAATGCAAGCTATCGTTTTTAATAGAAAAGATATTGATCATCATAAAATGATAAAAAAATGAAAACATTAAATAAATTAATTTGGCTTATATGCTCTTTACTTGTAATCTCATCTTGCTCGCGAGATTACGATTTACCTCCTTTGGATGAACCTCATTATACAGGTTCAGAGGCCAACTATACAATAGCAAAGTTCAAAGAGAGCTATGGAAAGGTAACAGAACCAACCTTGATAGATACAGATTTTATTTTGAAAGCTACAGTAGTTGCTAATGATAAGTCTGGTAATATCTTTAAACAGTTATACATTCAAGACGAAACAGGCGGTCTCTACATTGGTGTGGATCAGAACTCTGTTTACTCTCAATTTCGTATAGGGCAAACGGTTTATGTGAATTTACATGGTCTCTATGCTGTAGTTTATGGGGATCAATTACAGATTGCTTATAATAAAACCCAAGCAAATCGTATCCCTTGGAATATATTTGAAGAACATGTATCTCTAGATAAGTGGGCCGATCCAGCAAATGCAAAACCAAGAGTAGTTAAGCTTGACGCATTAAAGGATGAGATGATAAATACATTGGTTCAAATAGATAACGTTTACTTTTTGAATGGTGGAAAGCAACCTTTTGTGAAAGAGGGAGAGAATTTTGGAGAACAACTAATTAAAGATGCTACTGGTAAAACACTGACCGTACGAACCAGTAGTTATGCAAATTTCTCTAAAGAAATACTTCCTGAAGGTGCTGGAACTATAGTAGGTATTTTATCTAAACATTTTGACAACTGGCAATTTATTCTTAGGGACCATGATGATATTGTTGATTTCGGCAACCCATTACCTACAGAGCCAGAACAACCTGGAGAAAACACAGTATACTTTAAAGAGACTTTCGGTACAGAGAATGTGGCAGATCGTCCTTTTATAAAAGACTACAAAGGATTTGATATGAAAGCACCTGTAGCCTATTCGGATAAAGCAAACTCAGTATCTATCCGATATATGTCTAAGGTTGCTGAGTATGGACCTCATGCTTGGTTGCCAGCAAATAAAGATGGATACCTAACTATTTCTGGAATTGATCTTTCTAAAGGAAAAAATTTAGTTTTTTCTTTTGAATTAGCTGCAAATCTCTTTGATGATGGAGCTACAGCGAACTTAAATATGATTCAAGTGAGCTGCAATGGTAAAGCTTTGGCTATGCCTGATAAAAGCCTATCAAAAGCGAATGGAGACGATACGAAGTTCTATAAAATCGAGTTAGAAGGATTACCTGTAGAAAAAGATGTAACTATAGAGTTCTTCTCTGCAGAGAAGGCAAATACCGCAGGCTTCCGTTTAGATAATCTAGTTATTCAAGAAAAAGACGATACGATTATCTTGACAGAAGAGTAGTGAACTCTACTCAAATAAGTGAAACATATGAAAATTAAAAGTATTTTATTAGCGATACTTGTTGGCTTAGGGGTCACAACAGCTTATGCTCAAAAAAACTATGCTGTGTACACCGTAGGTTTTTACAATTTAGAGAACTTATTTGATACTCTAGATGATCCAACAAACCCGGGAGACGATGAGTTTACCCCCAAGGGAGCAAACGCTTGGACTCCTGGTAAGTACAACAAAAAACTAACGAATTTAGCTAAGGTTATTTCTCAAATGGGGAAAGAGGTAACACCTGTTGGTCCAGCTGTTTTGGGAGTTGCTGAGGTAGAAAACAGGCTGGTTTTAGAAGATTTGGTAAAACAAGAGCAGATAGCTTCGAGAGGGTATGAGATTGTTCATTTTGAGTCTCCAGACTGGAGAGGTATTGACGTAGGACTTCTTTACAATCCAAGTCTCTTCAGAGTGACCCATGCTAAAGCTGTACCTTATATCTTGCCTGAAAATCCAGCATTTAAAACCCGTGATCAGCTGGTTGTAAGTGGTGTACTTGCTGGAGAGCCCCTCCATGTTATAGTGAATCACTGGCCTTCACGTTATGGTAGCAAATCGAGTAAGTTGCGTGAGCATGCAGCCTCTATAACCAAAGCAATAACGGACTCTTTGCATCAAATAGATCCTCTAGCTAAGGTTATTATAATGGGAGACTTGAATGATGATCCAACCGATAAAAGTTGTAGGATTGTTTTAAATGCTAAGAAAAATCCAAAGGATGTGAAACCTGGTGGTTTGTTTAATACAATGTGGCCACTTTACGAGAAAGGAATAGGTTCACTGTGCTATCAAGACAAGTGGAACCTGTTTGATCAAATTATTATTTCTCATGGGCTCCTTGGTTCAGATTACTCTTCGTTGCGATTTTGGAAGGCAGAAGTATTTAATAGACCCTTCCTTACTCAGCAAGAGGGGAAGAAAAAAGGGTATCCGTTCAGAACTTTTTCTGGGAATACCTTTATTAATGGATATAGCGACCACTTTCCAACAATGATCTATCTCATTCGAGAAATAAAGTAATATTTTAGAAAAGAAGCACCGATCAGTGCTTCTTTTTTTAGGACTATGTTAAAAGAAAAATTAGATAAATTACGGGATTACTACAATACAAAGGAGTTCATAACGAATGACCCAGTTCAGTTCCCGCACAGATTCTCTACAGTTCAAGACGTAGAGATTGTCTCTTTAATAATAGCTACAATTTCCTGGGGAAATAGAAAATCAATTTTAAAGTCTGCTGAAAAAATTCTATCAATTTTGGGAAACTCCCCTTATGATTACGTAAGGAATGGACAGTTTAAAGGGAATGGAAAAGGGAATTTGCATCGTACCTTTTTTGAGAGAGATCTTTTCTATTTTTGTAGGGGATTTCAATACCTCTACCAAAGGTACAATTCTGCAGAGGAGCTATTTCGGGGAGAAAAAGATATATGGGATGGAATATCGGCACTACGAGCACTCTTTATAGAGGGAAATGGAGGTGTAGAAAGTAAACATTTTGCCAATCCAGAAAAGAACTCAGCTTGTAAAAGAATTCATATGGCCTTGCGTTGGCTGGTGAGAAATGATGGTGTTGTAGACTTGGGTGTTTGGAAGAGTATTCAGCCCTCACAACTCATGATTCCTTTAGATACCCATGTGGCTCGTATCGGGAGAGAAATGGATCTTCTTTCTCGAAAACAAAATGATAGGAAGGCAGTAGAGGAGCTTACAAGGAACTTAAAAGAGCTAGACCCGATAGATCCTGTAGGTTACGATTTTGCGCTATTTGGTTATGGGATATCTAGATTGGATTAGCTCTTTCTAAACTGTTATAAAAAGAATAACTATCTTTGTGAATCGAATGGAGAGGTATATATAGTTAAGAAATAAAATAAAAAACGATAATAATGGCTTTACAATGTGGTATTGTTGGGCTTCCTAATGTTGGAAAGTCCACACTTTTTAATTGTTTATCTAATGCAAAAGCTCAGGCGGCTAATTTCCCGTTCTGTACGATAGAACCTAACGTAGGTGTAATTACTGTTCCCGATGAGCGTTTAACCAAGCTGGCTGAGTTGGTTAATCCCAATAGAATTGTACCAACTACTGTTGAAATAGTAGATATTGCAGGGCTTGTGAAAGGAGCAAGTAAGGGGGAAGGATTAGGAAATAAATTCTTGGCCAACATTAGAGAAACAGATGCAATCATTCACGTATTAAGATGTTTTGAGGATGAAAATGTTACCCATGTTGATGGTAGTGTAGACCCTGTTCGTGATAAAGAAATAATTGACTTTGAACTTCAATTGAAAGATTTAGAAACCGTTGAGAGTAGAATTCAGAAAGTTCAAAAACAGGCTCAAACAGGAGGTGATCCAATAGCAAAGCAAACTTATGATGTTCTTTTGAAATTTAAGGAAGCATTAGATAGAGGAGAGTCTGCAAGAACTGTTACATTCGATTCAAAAGATGACCAACGCATTGCAGATGAGCTGTTTTTATTAACAAGCAAGCCAGTAATGTATGTATGTAATGTAGATGAAGAGAGTGCTGTTTCGGGGAA
Source organism: Bacteroides sp. (assembly GCA_030151845.1). Taxonomy (GTDB): domain Bacteria; phylum Bacteroidota; class Bacteroidia; order Bacteroidales; family Bacteroidaceae; genus Bacteroides_E. The sequence goes on along the minus strand of JASLCM010000204.1, from coordinate 1,957 downwards.
TCGCTTCATAGAAGAGGTAAAAGAAGCTGTAAAGACAGAGAATGCTCAAATTTTAGTTGTTGCAGCTAAAACAGAATCTGAAATTGCTGAGCTTGAGACTTATGAAGATCGTCAGATGTTTTTAGAGGAGGTTGGATTGAAAGAGTCTGGTGTAAACCGACTGATTCAATCGGCTTATAGGCTTCTTAATTTGGAAACTTATTTTACCGTAGGTGTACAAGAGGTGAGAGCTTGGACCTTTGAAAAAGGATGGAAAGCTCCACAATGTGCAGGAGTTATACATACAGACTTTGAGAAAGGATTCATTCGTGCAGAAGTTATTAAGTATAACGATTTCATAGCGCTTGGGTCAGAAGCAGCAGTGCGCGAAGCTGGAAAGCTAAGTGTTGAAGGTAAAGAATATTTAGTGCAAGATGGAGATATTATGCATTTTAGATTTAATGTGTAACTAGTCTTTACTATATTTGTTGAAAAATAGATTATGCTTCACACGTTATTACAGATTCATTGGAATCCCAATCCTGAGATATTCAATCTTTTTGGTCTCTCTATAAAGTATTACGGATTACTTTGGGCTATAGGTATCGCTCTTGGATATTGGGTAGTACAATATCAATACAAAGATAAGGGGATCTCTGAAAAGATATTTGAACCTCTTTTTATTTACTGCTTTTTGGGGATATTTATAGGCGCTCGATTAGGACACTGTCTTTTTTACGATCCCGAATATTTTTTAGCTAATCCTATAGAGATGTTCCTTCCTATTAAAGTTTTAGCCGATGGAAGCTGGAAGTTTATTGGTTATGCAGGCTTGGCAAGTCATGGTGGAACGATTGGTTTAATAATTGCACTGTGGCTTTACTGCCGAAAGACCAAGATGAATTACTTAGAGGTTGTCGATATGATTGCAGTAGCGACTCCTATAACAGCTTTCTGTATACGTATGGCTAACTTAATGAATTCAGAAATAATAGGGAAAGCAACGAATGTTCCTTGGGCATTTATCTTTGAACGTGTAGATATGGTTCCTAGGCATCCAGCACAACTTTATGAGGCGCTGGCTTACCTTGCTTTCTTTTTTATTCTATTTCCTCTTTATAAATTAAAAGGAAAACAACTTCATAAGGGCTTTTTCTTTGGACTATGTCTTACACTTATCTTTTTCTTTAGGTTCTTTATTGAATTCTTAAAGGAGAATCAAGTTGCTTTTGAAGAGGGAATGCAGCTTAATATGGGGCAATGGTTAAGTATTCCTTTCATGCTGATAGGAGTATTCTTTATGTTTCGAAAAACGAGTAAGCAAGCATAAATAAAAAAGGGAAGTTGAACTCAACTTCCCTTTTTTATTTAACCTATAATCTTCTTAATGTCGTTAAGCTTGTTTAAGGCCTCTATGGGGGTAAGTGAATTGATATCTAAGTTGATAATTTCATCGCGAACCTGTGAGAGTACAGGATCGTCTAGCTGAAAGAAGCTAAGCTGTACTCCATCTTTCGAACTTGCTGCTTCAGGAATAGCTTTCTGTTTAATTCCTTCTTGTCGGTTAACTGTTTCAAGCTGCTTAAGAATATCATCGGCCCGACGAATAATGCTCTTAGGCATCCCTGCCATTTTTGCTACATGGATACCAAAAGAGTGTTCGCTTCCTCCCCGTTTTAACTTTCTTAAGAAGAGCACCCTATTCTCAATCTCTTTAACAGAGACATTATAATTTTTAATTCGGCTGAAACTCTTCTCCATCTCATTGAGTTCGTGGTAGTGTGTTGCAAACAGAGTTCTCGCCTTAGCTGTAGGGTGTTCATGAATATGCTCAACAATAGCCCATGCTATGGAGATTCCATCATAGGTAGATGTTCCTCTTCCCAACTCATCGAATAGAATTAAGCTTTTTGCAGAAATATTGTTTAAAATCTCTGCGGCCTCATTCATCTCAACCATGAAAGTAGATTCCCCCATT
>JASLCM010000202.1 GCA_030151845.1 Bacteroides sp. | reverse complement strand
GCCACTTCCAAGTGAAAAGCAAAAAGATATTGATTTTGAAACAATGGAAGATTTTGAGTTTTGCTTTGATTTAGCTTTGGCTCCTGAGTTAAAAGGAAGAATAGACAAACGCGACAAACTTGCTTACTACAACATAGAAGTTAGTGAGGAGATGATAGATAACCAAGTAAGTATGTACACACAACGTACTGGCTCTTATGAGAAGGTTGATGTATGTCAAGAAAAAGATATGCTTAAGGGAGCTATAGCTGAGCTAGATGCTGAAGGGCAGATTAAAGAAGATGGGATAAAGGTTGATGATGTTGTTTTGATGCCTGCTTATATTAAGGATGAAAAGCAAAAAGAGATCTTCAAAGATGCTAAGGTGAATGATGTTTTAACCTTCAATCCCAGTGTAGCTTATGACAAAAACAGTGCTGAAGTTGCTTCTTTATTAAAAATAGAGAAAGAGGTTGCAGAGAATTTAGATTCTAATTTCTCTTATCAAATTACAGAGATCACTCGCTTTGTTCCAGGTGAAGTTAACCAGGCTCTTTTTGATGAGATTTATGGTGAAGGTGTTGTGAAATCTGAAGAAGAGTTCCGCAATAAGGTTAAAGAGGAGTTACAGACAAGACTAACCGCTGAAAGTGATTATAAATTCTTATTAGACTTACGTACCAAGCTTCTTGGAAAAGAGAAAGATATTGAGTTTCCAGATGCTTTACTAAAACGTATGATGCTGCAAAACAATCCAGATAAGGATGAGAAGTTTGTAGAGGAAAATTATGAGAAAAGTATCGAAGAGCTTACTTGGCACTTAATTAAAGAGAAGTTAGTTAATGAAAACGAGATTAAGGTAGAACAAGAAGATATTCTTTCTATGGCAAAAGAGGCTACTAAAGCACAATTTGCTCAATATGGAATGACTAATATACCTGATGATATTCTAGCGAATTACTCTCAAGAAATGTTGAAAAAGAAAGAGACAGTAGAAGGGCTTGTTAATCGAGTGGTGGAAAACAAACTAGCTGCTGTAATGAAAGATAAAGTAACATTGAGTGAAGAGTCTATAACACTTGAAGAGTTTAATAAACTCTTTGATTAAATTGTAGAATACACATATAATTGATTAGATTGTATACACAGTGTTATTTTCAAATAAAATAACACTGTGTATTTTTTGTATCTATTCTTTTTTGTTTCTTTGTATCACTTATTAAAAAAGTAAAATATGGATGATTTTAGAAAATATGCAACCAAGCATTTAGGGTTAAATAGCTTGACTTTGGATCAAGTTATCAAATCACAATCAACAAATGCAAATTATTTGAATCCTTATATTCTAGAGGAAAGACAGCTTAATGTTACTCAGTTGGATGTGTTCTCTCGATTGATGATGGATAGAATCATCTTTTTAGGAACTCAAATAGATGATTATACTGCAAATACGTTGCAAGCACAGTTGCTATATCTTGACTCTGTAGATTCAGGAAAAGATATATCTATTTATATAAACTCTCCGGGTGGATCAGTTTATGCAGGTTTAGGTATATATGATACCATGCAGTTTATAGGTAGTGATGTGGCTACAATATGTACAGGAATGGCTGCCTCTATGGCTGCAGTTCTTTTAGTTGCTGGCAAAGAGGGTAAGCGTTCGGCTTTGAAGCATTCACGTGTTATGATCCATCAACCTATGGGTGGTGCTCAGGGACAGGCTTCAGATATAGAGATTACAGCTCGCGAAATACAGAAGTTAAAGAAAGAACTTTATACCATAATATCTGATCACTCTGGCACTCCGTTTGATAAAGTATGGGCAGATTCAGATAGAGACTATTGGATGACTGCAGATGAAGCGAAAGAGTATGGAATGGTTGATGAGGTTTTAGCTAGAAAATAAGAATGGCAGGATCTAAAAATAACAAAAAGAAGTGTAGTTTTTGTGGTCGCCCTGAAGAGGAGGTAACACTTCTAATAACGGGAATGACCGGTTATATATGTGACTTTTGTTCGGCCCAAGCATATAAGATAACAGAAGAGGCTATTGGGCAGGTAAAGAAGGAGTCAAAGAAACCAGCGCTAAATCTTGAAGAACTTCCCAAACCTAAAAAGATAAAAAGCTTTATAGATAAATATGTGATAGGGCAGGATGAGGCTAAACGTTACTTATCTGTAGCTGTATACAATCACTACAAGAGGCTTTTACAGGAGGAGGATCAAAATGATGTAGAGATTGAGAAGTCTAATATCATTATGGTGGGAAGTACGGGGACAGGAAAGACTCTTTTGGCCCGTACGATTGCAAAGTTACTTCATGTTCCTTTTACTATTGTTGATGCAACAGTATTAACAGAGGCCGGTTATGTGGGAGAGGATATTGAGAGTATTTTAACTCGCTTGCTCCAGGTGGCAGACTATGATGTAGAATCGGCTGAACGTGGAATTGTTTTTATTGATGAAATAGATAAAATTGCACGGAAAAGTGATAATCCTTCTATAACTCGTGATGTGAGTGGTGAAGGAGTACAGCAAGGTTTATTAAAGCTTCTGGAAGGCTCTACAATAAATGTTCCCCCTCAGGGAGGAAGAAAGCATCCGGATCAAAAAATGATTGCGGTAAACACAAAAAATATTTTATTTATTTGTGGTGGAGCTTTTGATGGAATAGAGCGTCGTATTGCTCAGCGATTAAACACTCATGTTGTTGGTTACTCGGCGTCACAGAAAACGACCAAATTAGATAAAGACAATATGTTGCAGTATATAACTCCACAAGATTTAAAGTCTTTTGGGCTTATTCCTGAAATTATTGGTCGTCTGCCTGTACTTACCTATCTTCTTCCTCTAGACCGTAAGGCTCTTAGGGATATTTTAACCGAGCCTAAAAACTCTATAATAAAGCAATATGTGAAATTGTTGGAGATGGATCATATTCATTTAAAATTTGAAGAGGAGGTTTTTGAATTTATTGTAGATAAGGCTGTAGAGTACAAATTAGGTGCTAGAGGTCTGCGTTCTATTGTTGAGACAATCATGATGGATATTATGTTTGAAGCTCCTTCAATTGAGCAGGATGAATATTTGGTTACTCTAAAGTATGCAGAGGAGCAACTGGCCAAAGCCAATCTATCAAACATGTAAAACGTTGGATATAAACACTTTCCCTTTTATGCTTTTTTTTGATTTAGAATGGGAATTATAGTGTTGTTTATACTTGAAATGTCTAAAGTTGTTTATAACTTTGTTTGAGGACTTTAAGAAGATCTTAGAATCTTTTGAGGTCGTGCGAC
>JASLCM010000198.1 GCA_030151845.1 Bacteroides sp. | reverse complement strand
TTAAAAGCATCGCTAAATGTTTTGCGATAGATAGGTTTGGATTTCTGAGCAAAAGATTTAGCTTCTCAGCGCCTTTTAATTGTTCTCCGCTTCGGGTGAAGTTTCTACAATTTTCCATAATCCACTTGCCAAAACTCCTCCAAGTAGAGGTGCTACAATAAACAACCAGAGTTGGTTAATTGCTAACATACTTCCATTTACTGCTTCGAACAGTGCAGGTCCTATGCTTCGAGCAGGATTCACAGAGGTTCCTGTAATTGGAATACAGACAATATGAATCAGCACTAAGGAGAGACCAATGGCTATTCCTGCAAACTTATTATCGGCCCCTTTAGAGGTAACCCCTAGAACAACAAAAACAAAAATAGTGGTAAAGACCAGTTCGGCAAGAAAGGCGGGTAGTACACTTTGGTATCCATTTGCACCTGTTAAGGTCGTTGTGGAACCAGAGTCTTTTGCTAAGATAAATAGAATTGCAGAACCTAAAATAGCTCCAATAACTTGGAAGAGCATGTATCCTATAGCCTCTTTACTACTAATCTTTTTTGAGGCCAACATGCCAATGGTTATGGCTGGATTGATATGGCATCCAGACACTTTTCCTAGGGTATAAACCATGGCTAGTACTGCTAAACCAAAGGCAAAAGCTACTCCCAATGTACCAACAGCAGCAAAAGGCTGAGACACACCAGCAAAAACGGCGCTACCGCACCCCATTAAGACAAGAACAAAAGTTCCAATCATTTCAGCTAGATATTTTTTCATTGTTAAAAAGTATTGGTTGTATTCGCAAATATATTCTTTAAAATCACTTTGTTTGTTAAAAGCTAGAAAATCTTTCTTTTTTAACACAATGTATCTATAAGAGTATCTCTTTGCTTGTTTTTGGATGAGTCTCTGTCTTACTAACTTTCCACATTCCTCTTGAGAGAAAAACCACTTTTAATGGTTTTGTGATGTCTTTTTTCTCTTGGATTCCGATAATTATTTACTTTTTGTTAGGAAGTCGACTTTTTAACAACTTATTTTGCTCTTTAATTGTTACTTCTAACATTACTTAGAAAATTAATATAATCAATTCAATAAATCAGTATGATGAAACGTTTTTTATCAGGGGTACTACTTGTCTTCTTGTCGTTACAAGTAAGTGCTGCCGAAAAACCATTGTGGATGAGATATGTCTCTCTATCGCCCGATGGTTCACAAATAGCCTTTACCTATAAAGGAGACATCTTTAAAGTACAATCTACAGGAGGGAGAGCCGTTCAGTTAACAACCCATCCAGCACATGATACTCGACCCATTTGGTCGCCCGATGGATCGAAAATAGCTTTCTCTTCCAATCGAGAAGGTGGTTTTGATCTCTATGTAATGGAGGCCACTGGAGGGGCACCAACCCGACTTACCACTCATAGTGCTAACGAGTATCCTGTTGTGTTTAAAGATACCAATCACATTTTATTTTCTGCATCCATTATGCCCGATGTAAAGGATACTCAGTTTCCTGTATTTGATCAAGTTTATGAGGTTAATGTTACAGGGGGACGCCCCTCACTTTTTGCCTCTCTTCCTATGGAAAACATCTCTATACATGGAAATAAGATGTTGTATCATAACAAAAAGGGATATGAGGATGAATGGAGAAAGCATCACCAATCTTCTATTGCAAGAGACATTTGGATGGCCGATTTCTCTTCAGGAGAGAAAGAGTTTACCAAGCTATCTACCTTTAGAGGCGAGGAGAGAAATCCTGTGTGGAAGTCTGCAGATAGCTACTACTACCTAAGTGAAGAGAGTGGTTCTTTCAATGTTCATAAAAGAGATTTAAACGGAGGAAACCAACAACAACTTACCCATTTTAAAGAACATCCTGTTCGCTTTCTATCCTCAAGTAAGGAGGGTGTGTTGTGTTTTGCCTACGATGGTGAGATCTATACCATGAAGGAGGGGCAAGAACCTCAAAAGGTCTCAATTTCAGTAGTTGCCGATAACTTAGAAAAAGAGGTGGAATTTCTAAGCTTAAAGTCGGGTGTTCGTGAATTCGACCTCTCTCCCGATGAGAAAGAGATCGCTTTTGTTTTAAGAGGAGATGTGTTTGTTAGCTCCATAGAGTATGGAACAACCAAACGAATAACCAACACTTCAGAGCAAGAGAGGAACGTCTCTTTTAGTCCAGACGGACGCTCTATTATCTATGCTTCTGAAAGAGATGGAGTATGGAATATTTACCAAACCTCTTTAAAGCGAAAAGAGGATAAATCGTTTGTTTATGCGCAAGGAGGATTTGAGGAGGAGCAACTTACAAAAGGAGAAGTTGCCTCTTTTGAGCCACAATACTCACCAGACGGGAAAGAGGTTGCCTTTCTTGAAAATAGAACAACCATTCGTGTGCTAAACTTAAAGAGCAAGAAGAGTAGAACGGTTCTAGATGGTAAATACAACTACTCTTATGCCGATGGAGACCAGTGGTTTAAATGGTCGCCCGATAGCAAATGGATTGTAACTAAGTATATTGGAGTGGGAGGATGGAACAACATAGATGTGGCCTTAGTGAAAGCGGATGGAAGTGGTGAACTTACTAACTTAACCGAAAGCGGATACAGTGATGGTGCACCTCGATTCACCCAAGATGGGAAAGCGATGTTGTGGATTTCTGATCGCTCGGGTTACCGAAATCATGGCAGCTGGGGAGCGCAGACCGATGCTTACTTGATGTTCTTTGACCAAGAGGCTTACGATGATTTTAACAAGACCAAAGAGGAGCAAGAGGAGTTTGCTTTATTAGATAAGAAGGAGAAAAAAGAGAAAGAGAAGAGTGAAGAAAAAGCAGACGATAAAAAGGAGAAAGAGAAGAAAAAAGAGAAGGTTAAGCCTTTGAAATTTGAGTTAGAGCACCGCAAAGATTGGACGGTACGATTAACACCAGCTTCTTCGTATTTAGTAGATGCTTACTTAACGAATAAAAGAGATAAGCTTTATTACATTACACGTTTTGAAAACACCTATGACCTCTGGGTATATAATTTTGAAGATCGATCCAGTAAGGTGTTGGCTCAATCTGTAGGGTACTCCGGACTCCTAGTTAGTAAAGATGAATCTACGCTCTACCTTTTAAAGTCGGGAATGCCTGTAAAAGTGAATATGGCAAGTGGTGGACAAACACCAATTGCTATTAATGCTCAATTTGAATATCGTCCGATGGAGGAGAGAGAGTATATTTTTTCACACATCTGGAAACAAGTGGATGATAAATTTTATGATCCTGAATTACATGGAGTGGACTGGGCAGGCTATCGAGAGGCTTACCAACGTTTTCTACCTCATGTAACCAACAACTATGATTTTGCCGAACTACTCTCGGAGTTCTTGGGTGAGCTCAACGCCTCACATACGGGGGCTAGATACTCGGGCAGAGGGAGCAGCCGACCAACAGCCTCTTTAGGTGTCTTTTACGACAATGAGTATGTAGGTGAGGGGGTGAAGATTAAAGAGATCTTAAAGCTTGGACCTTTAGGAAAGGCTAAGTCTAAAGTCAGAGAAGGCTCTATAATTACTAAAATAGATGGGGTTGAGATCAAAGAAGGTATGGATTTTTACCCTCTTTTAGCAGGAAAGGTTGCAGAGCAGGTACTGCTAACTTTTAAAAACGGAAATAAAGAGTATGAAGAGTGGGTAAAACCAATCTCTTATGGTGCACAGCGAGAACTACTTTATAAACGATGGGTAGATCGTTGTAGAGCAGAAGTCGACCGACTCTCAGAAGGTAAACTGGGGTATGTACACATTCGTGGAATGGATGGTGATAGCTTCAGAGAGGTTTACGCTGAGCTTTTAGGTCGCTCTCGAAACAAAGAGGCTGTAGTTATTGATACTCGATTTAACGGAGGAGGATGGTTACACGACGACCTTGTTACTCTGTTAAGTGGAAAAGAGTATCAACGTTATGAGCCACGCGGGCAATATATTGGTAGTGATCCCTACTCGAAGTGGTTAAAGCCATCGGTTGTCTTAATGTCAGAGGCGAACTATTCCAATGCACATGGTTTTCCATGGCTTTATAAAGAGCTCAAGATTGGTAAGTTGATTGGTGCTCCCGTTCCAGGAACAATGACTGCTGTTTGGTGGGAAACCCAGATAGATCCCTCAATTGTGTTTGGTATACCTGAGGTAGGAGTGAAGGATATGAGAGGAAACTATTTGGAGAACCTAGAACTATTCCCCGATATTGAAGTTTACAATGACCCTAAGTCGACTTTAGAGGGAGAAGATAAGCAGCTAGAGAAGGCTGTAGAGTATCTTTTAGAGCATGAAGTTAAGAACTAGTATTTTGTATCATAGATAGAGAAAGCGTCCCTAGGGACGCTTTCTTGTTTTATAAAAGTATGGAATTTGCCTGCTTGAATAAAACACACAAAAAGTATAGAGAGAATCCCTCTCTCTTTAAGGTGATAACCGATAGTTTTCAACTCTTTTACGTAAGAAGTTAGAAGTATGGTTCTAAACTTAAATAAAAATAAGCAGTGTCATTTATCGTAGTCATCTCTATCTTGTTTTCTCTAGCTAGCCACCCAAGAGCAAGGTAAATCTCTTCTATAGGTAATGCAGTAGCTTGGTGAATAGATTCGACACTCCATTTGGTCCTTCCACTTAAGAGTTTCCAAATTGTTCCGGCATTTGTACCAATTGTTTGCTTGTTCATAACTATAGATTTAATGGGTTATACCTACTTGATTAACAAATGATTAATCCTTTTTGTTCGTGAAAAGAATAAGGTTTTGGTAATCTGCCAATAGATTTAAACGTTTTTACTCAGAAAAGGAAATAGAGAAGTTGTGCCTGCCCGCTGTAAAGTTATAGTTTAGTTTCCAGTGATGAAGTTTGCAAATCTTAAGCATAATAGGAAAACCCAAACCACTACCACTAGCAGTGGTTCCCGATCTATAAAATCTCTTGGCTATTTTATCCATTGCAAGAGGGGGGACTTCACTGGTGTTAACAACAGTGAGTTGTCTCTCTTTAAGAGTGACCTGGATAGTTCCCCCTGTATAGTTATGTTTTATTGCATTAATAAGCAAATTACTTATTAGACTCTCTGTAAGAATGAGGTTTGCTTTTAACGAGCAACGTTTTATAGAAGCACTTACTTCAATGTTATTGCCTTGAATAAGGGGTGTGAGTAGATCAAGTTGTTTCGTTACAAGTTCGTCGACTTGAAGTTGTTCGGTGTCGGTAAATTGCTCATTATCGATCTTGGCCAAAAAAAGAAGGTCTTTGTTTAATCTTCTCAGGCGAGAGGCTGTACTGTAGAGTGAGTCTATTAATTTGAGCTGCTCCTCCGATAAGTTGGGTAGTTGTAGGAACAGATCCAGCTGCGACTGGAAAACTGCAAGTGGTGTTTGTAGTTCATGTGAGGCATTCTCTATGAACTCTTTTTGCTCTTTGTATATTTTGATGTTTCGGGTAAGCAGCTGACTCACATTCTCGTTGAGTTGGGTAAACTCTTTAATTTTAGTCTGCGGTAATGCAACCTCCTCCTCATCTTCTAAGCTAAATTCCTTTATTCGCTTGAGCGTGTGATAAAAAGGATTCCAGAGCTTACGAGTTAATCGTTGTTGAACCACTGTAAGTGTTGTGAGTAAAAAGAGTGCAAGAACAAGTTGCTGAACAATGATGGTTCCAATGAGATCATGGTTTTCAATCATTGCCACTTTTGAGACGAAGACATAAGGTTTGCCTTCTACTAGAATAGGTCTGTAGTGAACTCTGAAGTCGATGGTGTGGCCTTCATAAGGAGCATACTGTTCTTCCTCTGTAATGTTATTAAGAGGAAGTGATTCATCATAGGTTATGATTTGTGAATACTCATTGTTCTCATTCCAAGAGTAGATATCGGCCTCTTTAAAGTGGGGAAGTCTCTGCTCAATAAACTTCTCCGTTCGATAGAGAATTAACTCATCTAAATCTTGGGTGTAAAAAATCTTCATGATGAAGAAAAAGAGAGGAGAGGTGATTAGTAGTACAACCAAAGAGGCTCCTATAAACTGAGTTAGGTTTTTGCTAAATAGTGTTCTCATCCTTCAATCCATTGATAGCCCAATCCATATACTGTTTTAATGCAGTTGGTACACCCTTTTTCGCTCAACTTGGACTTTAAGTTTTTGATGTGTGCATAAACGAAGTCTAAGTTGCTTAACATATCAGCCATATCTCCCGAAAGGTGCTCGGCAATGGCATTTTTGGAAACCACACGGTTTCTATTTCCTATAAGAAAGAGAAGAAGTTCATACTCGCTTTTGGTTAGTACAACCTCTTGCTTGTGGATGAATACCTGTTTTGTGAGCAGGTTGACTGATAATTCTCCAACATCTAATAAGTTATTGCTCGAGAACTGTTGACGTCGAACAAGGGCATAAATACGGATACTTAACTCAGAGAGGTGAAAGGGCTTTGCTAGATAGTCGTCGGCACCAATCTTTAAACCTTCAACCTTATCATTAATGGAGTCTCTAGCAGAGATGATGATCACACCCGATTTTAATTTCCTCTGTTTTATCTCTCTTAGGATAGAGAGTCCGTCACCACCAGGAAGAGTAAGGTCAAGTAAGATACAGTCGTATTGATATAGAGCAATCTTTTCTAAGGCCTGATTGTAGTTGAAAGCCTGTTCACAACGGTAGTGATCTTGTGCCAGGTAACTTACGATGCTATCCGATAACTCTTGTTCGTCTTCTATTATTAAAACCTTCATCCTCCTTGATATGAATCTTTACTCAAAGATAGTTAATGTATTTAATATAGTAAAATTGAACAAATATATTGTACTTCGATGTAAAAAACAGAATTTCTTCAAAATTGCCCGTTAGATTTGCTCCCGAAAATTAATATGCTATGTTAGAACAAGTTCTTTTGTGGGAGCGTGATCTTTTTTTGTATATAAACCACACGCATACCGATTTTCTAGATCGAATGATGTGGTTGTTTACAGGAAAATCTGTTTGGATTCCCCTTATTTTAATTGTTGTGTTTGCCTTAGTCTATAAAATTAACTATAAGCAATGGTTGGGGGTATTATTGGCAATAGGTTTGGTGGTGTTATTGTGCGACCAGTTTTCATCTCATCTCTGTAAACCTCTATTTACCCGCTTTAGGCCAACGCATCATCCCCTTTTTATGGATGAAGTAAGGACTCTGTTTGGATATACAGGAGGAAATTATGGCTTCATATCTGGGCATGCTACGAATGCTTTTGGTTTTGCTACATTAACCGCATTGCTTTTTCGCAAGAAGTTTTTTACCATAACGATCTTTATATGGGCCTTTTTAATGGGGTATTCCCGTGTCTATATTGGAGTACACTTTATCTCCGATGTGGTAGCAGGGGCAGTAGCTGGAACGATTATCGGCCTTTTAGTCTATTTTGTTCTATGCAAAGTTTACAAAAAATGGATTAAAGGAGAAGGTGTGGCGAATTATACTGTCTATTCAAATAATCGGGGAGAGGTAATTGCTACAACGATTATTATTTATGTCTTTAGCTTTTCTCTATTTAGTCAGTACTTGATTCTCTACTTAAGGTAAAGCTTTAAAATAAGAATTATAAAGCTACTTGAACGAATGGTTTAAGTAGCTTTTTTTATGTGCCTAATAGAGTAGCCACAATGGTTCTTCCTCGTGCATAATCTCTAAACTCACAAAGGTATATTCCTTGCCAAGTTCCTAAGTTTAATCTTCCACGGGTAATAGGAATCGTTAAACTACTTCCAACTAGAGTTGTTTTGGCATGGGCAGACATATCATCTTCTCCCTCTAGGGTGTGTATGTAGTACGACTCCCCATCTTTTACAAGCCGATTAAAGATTTGGTTCATATCCACTAGAACACTAGGATCGGCATCTTCATTGATTGTTAAAGCTGCAGAGGTGTGTTTGATAAACAGAGAGAGTAAACCCGTTTGTGGAAGTGACGGAAGATGGTTTATTACCTCCTCAGTAATGCTGTGGAACCCTCTACTTTTTGCTTTTAAAGTAAATTCTATTTGTTGT
>JASLCM010000153.1 GCA_030151845.1 Bacteroides sp. | reverse complement strand
GATATGATATACCCTACCACCTAGATTAACTGTTAATGTCTTTTTCATTTAAATACTTTTAGTTGTTTATAATGTGGTTTACTGAATCATTTAATTCTTGCCAAGCCTCTTCTAGTTCCTTCAGAAATAGACCTCCCTTTGAGGTTAATGCATAGTATTTTCTAGGAGGCCCTTGCGTTGATTCTACCCACTCATAGTTTAAGTAGTCACTGTTCTTAAGCCTTGTTAAGAGTGGATAAAGAGTTCCTTCTACAACTATTAACTTTGCATTTTTCAGTTTCTCTATGATATCTGAAGCATAAGCAGGCTCTTTATTGAGCAATAAAAGGATACAATATTCAAGTAATCCTTTGCGCATTTGTGATTTAACATTTTCTACATTCATCTTACTCTATTAAATAGAATACAAATATATGTATTAGAAAGTACTTTGCAATACATAGTACTGTATTTAACATTTAAAATTGAACATATATAACGACTACCCCACGTGTAAAGACCTATAACCTCTTTCTAAAAGTTTAAATGAGTTTGAAGCTTATACAATAAAAAAGTGCGTAACCAGTAATAACACTTATCTTAACACGCAAAAAAAATGAGGATGTGTCTTTGGCACATCCTCATTTAAAATCCGAAAGATCTTATTGCTTGTACTTTACTCACTCAATTACCTTACTCACTAAATCCCATCCCATAACTGAAGCTACATAGGGAATAAGAGCCATTGCCGTTTTCCTTTGCCCCCTGAAGTTAGGATGCCATGATGCACCTAGGTCAACATCGTCAGAAATTCTTACATGACGATGAAGCGGAGTGTAGTAGACATTCTTATCTGAGCTTCGATTACAATACTCTCTTAGAAACGCATGTAAATCACCCTCCATATAAGAACCTATACAAAGGATAGGTACATTCCCATAACTTGCACGCACAAGTAAAATCAGTTGATGATAAGCCCCTATAAACTCATGCTGTAAAGGAGGATTTTTGGGCGAAAAGTCATTAGTACCCAAGTGAATTACCACCAAATCTGGGATGTTTTTAGAGAAGTCCCATTTTACCTCTTTTTTAGTATCAAAAGTTTGTAGGAAACGATGAAGCATTGTGTAATGTGAAACGCGGAGAGAATCTCCATAATTTCTAGCCACTCCCTGTCCTGAATGAGCGATCAAGGTGTAATCGGCATTAAAGTAACGGGCAATTACTGGAGCATAACTCAGATTACAGTTTTCTGTTTCAGCTTTAAAGGGATCGCTTTTGCTTAGAGATTCGGTACCATACCCACAGGTATAGGAGTCTCCAATGAATTCAATGTGTCGTTCTCTTTTCTGTGTTGGAAAAAGTTCACCTTTAGGAGAAGTTATTATACGATGAATAGTTGTTATCCCCTGCTCCCCTTCTGTTCTCTTTTGCAATACAACACGATGCTTTGTTCTTGATAATCCTTCTGCTAAAACAAGAGGCTGTTTCTTACCTGATGTTGTAATAACTCTAGTTTGCGAGCCATCAACAAATAAATTATAAAAATTCTTTCCTGTATCAGAAACCTCTAATGCTAAATAGCCACCTGTAAACTCAAGTTCTACATAAGTGCCCGACCAATCAAAACTAACACTTCCATCTTCTTCTACATAGGTACGGCCTATATATCTTGCCAGTTCATTACTGGCTGAATATTCTTTTTTACCTTTGAAGTCACTTGCACTGATCCAACAAATGCAAAACATCAAAATAAATAATACAAAACTTCTTTTCGACATAGTTATAATATAATAATTATTTTTCGAACAACTGACGTAAATACGATGGATAAGTATCTCCTACTGCTGTACCAGCACCTTCCATAAATACACCACAAGTGAGCGAATCGCCTAAACAGACAATTTTTACAGCGTTTTTAGTCTTAAATGCATGTGGAATATGCATATAAATAAAATCTGCTAAAAGCTTATACCCTTTTTGAGTCAGATGTAACCCATCTTTTATTCCCATATTTTTTTCATTAACAATAATATCGTCTTGATTATGAATAGGAATACCTCTATTTTCTAAATAATTATGAAAATCGACTATTATTATGTTTTTCTCTATAGCCAGTTTCTTCATCAATTTAGACCAAAGCTGTAATTTATCTACAGGATCTATTATAAATTTACTGACGTCGTGTCTGCTATAAAGATAGGTTACATCAACTGTTGGTGGAGTAATAAGAATTACATCAATCTTTTTTTCCAGCAGTTGATCTACAATAGCTTCCATGTTCTTATAAGCCTCTTCAAAAGAGGTGAATTTATTACTATTTAAAAAATCATTTGAGCCCCCCATTAAGAGTACTAAATCTGGTTCTTTCGAGAGAACTTCAGACTCTACGCGCGCGCAAATTTCTTTGGTATTATTACCAGGAACTCCACAGTTAAAAACTTTAACCTCTTTAGCAACTAACTGAAAGGTCAAAAGGAGGAGTAATACTGTGAGACAATATTTTTGATTCATAATCTTCCTAATTCAACAAAGGTGATCTACCCTTGATAGACCACCTTTATTTTTACTTTAAATTATTGTTATTTCCGTTTTACAATAGACAATACATTAGGTACTGGTCTAAACCAAGTTGTACCGTCTGGTTGTCCATACTTTTGATCTCCAACCACTAGTAAAGTAGATCCTCCTCCATCTAAGTTAACAGCATCTGTTGCACCAAAATGCTTTAAGAGATCTCCTAAATCTTTAGTGGTTAATCCTTTTGAAATATCTGATCTACCCTCTACTACAACCATATAGAAATAATCCTTAGAGTGCCCCACAGCTGTACGAGGTTCTTTTCCTCCTGGATTCCCACTATTAGTGGCAGCCTTTAAGGATTTTCCATCTTTCAATATGGCATAGGGTGTACCAACTGCAGTTTTCACATCATATACCTTACCATCTTTCCCCTTAGGTTTAGATATTTTAATATCAACTTTGTCGCCCTTTTTATAACGATTACAAACTTTAATACCATAATCAGTACCATGTCCCGATAAAACAATATGCCCTTTAGGGATGGTCAAACCACCATCTACTGCTTGTGGTCGTTCTGAGACAACTTCACAAGTAACTTTTGAGTAGTCTGTAAGTGTTTCCCAGTCTCCATTTACAGGTTTTAAAAGGACCTCAGAACCCCATGGGTTTGCACCACTTTTTTCTCCCTTATCTGTTGTATAAATCACCAGAAAGTTAGAGAGTCTTGGACCATTGATGTTATTTATCTTGTAGTCATCCTCATCGATAGTTATGGTATAGTTTAACTCGTCAATAAAAAATTCGTTATCATTTGTTATTCCATAAGTAAGCTTCCAGTCATCATTAGCAGACTTTAAAAGCGAACCATTTTTAACCATAGCTCCAAGCATTACCCCCCCTGTTTCCATA
>JASLCM010000132.1 GCA_030151845.1 Bacteroides sp. | reverse complement strand
GGGTATGGAGTTACAAAATCAAACACATAATCTTTTGAACGAGCGAACCAATCTTCCCATCCTTCATTCCATCCCTCAACTAAGAGAGCATCAAAACCATGCTTTGCTGCATAGTCAATGTAGCGCTTCACATTTTCAGTTGTTGCACCATGCTTACCATTTGGTTTTGTCTTTGTATAATCTGTTACACCTAACTGTACGCTTGGTAGCTCATCGGTGTAAGCCCAAGTACTTTTTCCTGTAATCATCTCCCACCAAACACCCATATATTTAACGGGCTTAATCCATGAAGTATCTTCATAAGCACAAGGCTCATTTAAGTTCAAAGTCATATCCGATGCTAAGATATCACGAGCATCATCACTTACAATTACTGTACGCCATGGAGAAACTGCAGGAGCTTGCATATAACCCTTATCACCAACAGCATCTGGAGTTAAGTGAGAGGTAAATATCATCTTCTCATCATCTAGATCCAAATGCATGCAAGCATAGTTTATCAAAGCTGCTTCGTGCAAATTAATATACAGTCCATCCTCGCTGCGCATCATTAAAGCGGTTTGAACTCCAGTTTGTGAGAAAGGAGTTTGTGAGGTGTTTGGAGTAATTGCCTTATTCATTAACCCTCTAATTTCAGATAGTTTAGAGGTGGTATAATCGTACTCTTGGGTATCGTAATCTCCAGGAATCCAAAAAGCGGTATGATCACCATTCATAGCAAATTGAGTAAGCTCCTCCTTTATTACAAAGTAGGTTAACTCCTCTTGAGAGGGAAACTCATACCTAAAGCCTAAGCCATCATCAAATAAACGAAAACGGATAACTAAAAATCGCTTGGTTTCAGGCTGATTTAAAGTTACGGCCATTTCATTGTAGTGGTTGCGTATGGAACTTGATTCACCCCATACTGGTTGCCAGCTCTCATCCACTGTTGTTTCCTCAGTTTTAGAAACAACAAAACCATCGTATAGAGAAGTTAATCGGTTGTTCTTCTCTGCATCTGTTTTTGGCGAAAAATCATCGAATGAGGCAGGAGCACCATCTATGTTTCGCTTTAACTCTAAGCCCAAAGTGCTAGGCTTAATTACTGTCGTCCCTTTATAAGTTAAGGAATAACTTGGTCTTCCATCTTTAGTTAATGAGAACTTCATCTTAAACACTCCATTTGGAGAGTGAAGTTCTTGTGCATTTACTACACCTAAACATAGAAGTACACTTAGTACGGCAAATAATTTTTTCATATCTCTTTTTAATTGGTGTTTATCTCAACGAGTAACTCATCAGAACTCTACTAGAAGTTCTGACAAGTTTACTTCACTGATTACTCAAATTTTATTCTGTTGCTTCCAACTGGTACCTTAAATCGTAAGGGTTATTGATGTATACAACCACTTTATAAGTGCCTGCTGTTACTTGAATGGGAGTCTGACCTTGAGCTAAGCTTCCTTCTTTTTTACCCATACCGTAACTCAGTTCACCCTCTTTTTTATCTGCACGGAAACGAATATCTCCCTCTTTTAAAGTTACCTTATCTAGATAAAAACTTTGAGTATCTTCATCAAACTCCATTTCAAGCTCTTCATTTAGAGCAGTTCCTAATAGCCCAAAGCTCTCCATTGAAGCTAGTTTCTTTAATACCAATCCTTTACTTTCAAAAGAGAAGCGATAGAATCGTTTGCTGTAAACCCCGATATTTTCTCCACCATCTAAGGTTAGCTCATCGGCTTCCATTGCAGGTGTTACCCCTTTGGTTAATCCCCAGTTCCCTGCATTCCAGTTTGGGGCATCGGTAATTTTAAAAGATTCTTTAGCCTTTCCCTTAAAATCGATCCATCCTTCAAAATGGTCGGGAGTAGCTGTGTTGAAGCCATATAAAAACTGAGATTGATCATGTTTCCATCCACAATATCCACCAATAATCCAAACTTTAGAGTAGTTGAAGTAAGGGGTTACTTTTGCCTCAATACTATTGGTGTAAACAGATTCTACACTTTTACTAATGGTTCCCGCTATGCGAAACTCAACCACTTGTTCTGTTCCATGAACAAAACCATAAATAGCCTGCAATTGAAGCATTGCTTTATTTAAAGCATCGGTAGTAACCTCCATACTTAATGCAGAGGTGGCAGAAACCTCCTGAGAATTGGTAAAATTCTTTCCAGCCAAGTCTACCTCTAACAAATATTGTACCGCTGCTGAATAACCAAACTCCATCTTTCCCCAATGAAAAGTCTCAACAACTGCATTTTCCTGTTCTTTATCTAAGATGTAAGAGTCTCCTATAGGCTGTAACTCAGAAGATATTGCATCTTCTGGATTATAAGATATTTTCTCATGATCATCACTACAAGCTGTAAGCCCAAGTAATAATCCTATTATTAATATTAGCTGACTTTTAAATTTCATGATCTCCACGTATTATTGATTTTGATAGCCTTCATTTTGTGTTAGGTTCACATTTACAGATAAGTCTGTAGATGGGATTGGGTAAATATTTCGATAGCTCTCTATCGCTGTACCATTTTTCACTCCCCCTTTAAATTGCCACAAGTACTTAGAGGTTGTAAAATAGTCATAGCGAACCAAATCTGTTCTCCTTGTAGCTTCCCAATACAACTCTCTAGAACGTTCATCTAATAGAAAGTCTAATGTCATCTGCTCTGCAGTGATTCTTCCCTCTTTAGAACCATAAGCTCTGTCTCTTAACTTATTCACCAACTCTACTGCAGTAGATAAATCACCACCAGCTCCACCGCGCTTTACAGCCTCTGCATAGTTTAGGTATATTTCCGCTAAACGAAACAGTGGAATATCTGTATCTGGATGACTTGAGTTACTTCCTGGTGTTCCATCAGATTTGATATTGGTATATTTATAAACTGCCCATCCTTGTGTTTCAAAAGTTTTTAACCAATCTGCTATCTCTATTGAACGATTTTTATCAAAGAATATACCTCGTTTATCTATGATTGTTGCAGCTGTTGGTAAGTTAGCATTAGCATATTCAAATTTATATACTAGAGTTGGCAGTGCACGATTACCGCTCCAGCCTCCTTTTACTCCATCTACCTCTACAGAGGCCTCACTTGCACCTCTCGAGGCTGCAATTAAGAAACGAATCCCACCATAAGTTTGAGTTTTAGCTCCTTCATAAACAATAGGAAGGATCATTTCACTTGCTGATGTTTCATTATTATCTGCACGAAAAAGGTTTGCATAATCTGAAGCCAAAGCATACCCCGCACTCATCACCTCTTTTGAAGCTGCAATGCAATCGGTATACCTCTCTTTACCCGTATAAACTTCAGCATTCAAATACATTCTAGAAAGTAGAGCATAGGCTACCCCTTTGTCTGCTCTACCATATGCTGTTCTTGCTTGTGGCAACGCATCTATAACCTCTTTTAGCTCTTTTTCTATCCAATTAAAAAGCTCCTCTCTACTTAGCTGAGAAGGTGCTGAAGAGTAATTACTCTCAGTTATAAATGGAGGACGACCATAGATATCCATTAGAAAGTAGTAAGCCAATGCTCTAACAAAGCGTGCTTCGCTCCTAAACCCATGAACTGTTGTTTTAAACTCCTCACGAATTCCTCTACTCTCTAATTTTGCATCGGTAGTTTGCTCTAAGTACTCATTAGCCAATGCCACCATAAACATACAGCGTTGGTAAACACCCTCTATGGCTTCGTTTCCTTTTGCTGTCCAGTTCATGTGGTTTATCTCTGGAACCCAAGGATCTTGCCAAGCATTAATACACTCATCCGTAGAGACTACTTGTAGGTTCCATAGCGAACGATAAAGTTGAGCATTCCCTGGATCTAGTCCGTCAATATCTGAACTACCAGCTCCTTCTTGTCCGCTCATAGCCAAAACAGAGTAAATTTTTAAGAGTCCTTTCTCATAGTTAGCCTCATCGGCATACACCTTATCTGCTGTGTTGATTTGTGGATCTAATGGCTTAACATTAAGATCATCAACGCAGGAACTCAAAACAAAGAGTAAAAGTGTTATATATATTGTTATTTTTTTCATGGTCATTCTATTAGAAATTAAGATTAATACCCATCGTATAAGTTCGTGGACGTGGCCAAATATTGCCATCAACACCTGGATTTTCAGGATCTAGCCCAGAATATTTGGTGAGAGTAAATACATTTTGAACAGAAAATGATAGACGACCTCTCAAATTTGTTCCAAATGGATTTGCAAAGTTATACCCTAGAGTGATGTTGTCCATCTTTAAAAAAGAGGCATTCTCTACAAAGTAATCAGACTTGCTTTGGTGTTGAGAGTTAGTCATAGTAAAACCGGTTTTCAGTGCGGTTTCATGGATGTTTGTTATAAAGCCCTGTCCACCATAAGCTGAAGCAAATGTAGAGTAGTTAGCAGCTATATCATTGAAAGCATAGTTCCCTATATTTGCGCGTAAGTTAAAACCTAAATCAAAATTTTTATAGGTAAACAGTGAGTTAAATCCTAGAAACACTTTTGGCATAGGACTCTTTGTTAGATAGCGATCGGCATCGGTTATCTCTCCATCTCCATCTCTATCTACAAAGGCATCCTGAATGGGCTTGCCCTCCTTATCGTATACCTGTTGGAATACATTAAAGGTAAAAGGTGCATAGCCTACCATGTGTTT
>JASLCM010000123.1 GCA_030151845.1 Bacteroides sp. | reverse complement strand
TCATCGCTTATCAACCTTTATTTGAAGGTTTTGTCGTTCAAACATACTTCAATCTTGGTGATAAAATCAACCAGGGCGATCCACTTTTAAAGGTTAGGAGTTCCGAGCTAGCCGAACTTCTTGCCGAGCAAAAATCACTACATTCACAGATGAAGTTAAATAGATACGACTTAGAGCGCATGGAATCTCTACATAAGGATGATTTAGCTTCAGACAAAGAGCTATATGAGGTAAAAAGTCAGCTAGAACAGCTAGAATCACAGGTAACCAAAAATAGTGAAGTACTAAATGCTATAGGCTCTGCCAATGCCGATGGAACTTTTACGATTCATGCTCCTTTATCGGGCTATATCTTAGAAAAAAACACTACAAAAGGAGCACCTTTTAAGGAAGATGGCAATCCTCTTTTTGTTTTAGCAAATCTGGATCTAGTAAGGGTACGAATTAATATTTTTGCCAATGATATCAGCAAAATTCAATTGGGACAAGAGGTAGAGGTTACTACTCCAGCCTACCCTGATACACTTTTTATTGGATCAATTGACAAACTTGGACAAAGCTTCAATGAAGAGGAGCAAGTTCTTTATGCACAAGCCCAGTTAACTAATAAAGAGGGATTACTTAAACCAGGTATGGCTATCTCTGCAAGAGTTGTTAATCAAGAAAAAGAGAACTACTTTATTATTCCTAGAGCTTCATTGATTTTTGATAACAACCGTTATTTTGTAGTAGTAAAAAGCAAAGAGAAGTATAGCATACAAGAGGTAAAGATCAAACATCAAGACAAAGAGTGGGCCTATCTTACTTCGGGAATAGATTTAAAAAGCTCTATCGTCACAAAACATCCTTTATTGATCTACAACTCACTTAAAAATAAGAAAACTCATGAATAAGTTGATCGAGAGGCTAATTGCTTTTTCTTTAAAAAACCATGTTTTTATTCTTTTCCTAACCGCTCTACTCTTCTTAACAGGGGTTGTATGTTATAAAAACACACCTATTGAAGCGTACCCCGATGTGACCAATACAAGAGTTAGAGTCATTACGCAATGGGCTGGTAGAAGTGCTGAAGAAATTGAAAAGTTTATCACTCTTCCTATTATGAAGGAGATGAACACAATTCCTAAAAAGACAGACGTACGATCTACTTCTCTCTTTGGCTTGTCTGTTGTGACCGTTCTTTTCGAAGATGGTGTTGAGGATTTTTATGCACAACAGTATGCAGCTAACCGACTACAGGGGGTAGACCTTCCTGAAGGTGCCGAATATGAAATAGAGCCTCCTTCGGGAGCTACTGGAGAGATTTATCGGTATGTACTAGAAAGTGACTTACCCATTAGCGAAGTTACCGCCATCAATGAATGGGTTGTTGAAAGAGAGCTACTGGCTGTTCCTGGAGTTGCTAGTATTACTAGTTTTGGTGGTGAAGAAAAAATATATGAAGTCAAGGTTAATCCTCAAAAATTGGCTGGTTACGGACTCTCCCCCCTTGATGTTTATGAGGCTATTGCAAGTAATAATATTAATGTAGGTGGAGATATCATAGAAGTAGGTACTCAGGCCTTCGTTGTTCGAGGAATTGGATTGTTAGAGAGCATTGAAGACATTGAAAATATCCTTATAACGATTAAGGGGAGTAACCCCATACGTATAGGCCAAGTGGCAAGTGTAGAACTCTCTGCAAAACCAAGGCTTGGACAGGTGGGATTAGATAATGATAGTGATGTTGTACAAGGAATAGTCGTTATGCTAAGAGGGGAAAACCCTACTCAGGTGATAGATCGCTTAAAAGTAAAAATAGATGAATTAAATAACGGAATTCTTCCAGAAACAGTCAAGATCCACCCTTTCTTAGATCGAACAACGTTGGTTAATACAACAGTTACAACTGTTCTTACCAATCTTCTTGAAGGGGTTTTGCTTGTATCTATAGTGGTCTTTATCTTCTTATTTGACTGGCGTACTACCTTTATCGTTGCAACTGTTATACCACTCTCGTTTTTATTTGCAATAACCTTGCTCCGCATCCAGGGGTTACCTGCTAATCTTATCTCCATGGGTGCATTAGACTTTGGGCTCCTTTTAGAGGGGACTCTGGTCATTGTAGAGGTTGTTTTTGTAGCACTAGCTAATAGGACCAAAGAGCTGGGTGATAAGTTTGAAGGTAGCCTCAAAGGAAGCGTTGTTAAGAAAAGTGCCAGTAGTGTTGCTCCACATATCTTCTTTGCACAAATAATACTTGTGGTTGCTTTAATTCCTATTTTTTCTTTTGAAAAAGTAGAAGGTAAGATGTTTTCACCACTAGCCTACACTTTAGGGTATGCTTTAATGGGCTCACTCCTACTCTCTTTAACGTATGTGCCTGTGATGTGTAAGTTACTACTTTCAAAACCAGTTGTGGAGAAAAGCAACCGATTCAGTAGATTCCTTATAGATAGGTTACATCGCCTCTACCTCCTTGCTTCAAAGAAAAGAAAACTAACAATTTCGCTTTTTCTGATTCTACTTATTGCATTACTAGGCCGTTTTCATTTTTGGGGAACTGAGTTTATACCCAACATGGATGAGGGTGCTGTTTATATCAGAGCAACACTGCCAAATAGTGTTACCTTAAAAGAGTCTGTCAAACTGACTCAAGAGATGCGTGAACAAATAGGAACGTATGAGGAGGTTGATTTTGTTCTATCACAAACAGGCCGACCAAATGATGGAACTGACCCAACGGGCTTCTTTAATATTGAGTTCCATGTGCAGTTAAAGCCTCAAAAACAGTGGAGTAGAAAGATCTCTAAAAATGATTTTATTGAAGAGTTGGAAGAGCTTTTGGAGAGCTACCCTGGAGTCACCTTTGGATTTAGTCAACCTATCCAAGATAATGTTGAGGAGTATGTAGCTGGAGTAAAGAGTGCGTTAGTTATAAAGATTTTTGGTAAAGACCTAAATACACTTGAAGAGTATGCTAGTGATGTTGCCTCTACAATAGAGAAGGTAGAAGGAATAGAGGATGTTAATGTTTTTAACAGTATAGGACTTCCCGAATTACAAATAGAACTACAAGAAAAAAAGATGGCAACTTATGGGGTGGCAGTTGCAGATGCCCAAGCTGTTATAGAGATGGCTATTGGTGGAAAGGTTGCTAACCATTACTACGAAGGGGAACGTATTTTTGATATCACTTTGCGTTATGAAGAGGCCTATCGAGACAATGTACATAAGATAAAGAACATTCAAGTTCCTACCTTACATGGAAATTCAATTCCTTTAAATGAAATTGCTGAGATCTCCTTTAAAACAGGACCAACATTTATCTACCGGGAGGGTAGTCAGCGATATATCGGTATTGGATTTAGTATTAGAGGAAGAGATTTAGGCTCAACCATAGCAGAGGCACAGAAAGAGGTTGCAAAACTAAGTTCCATTCCTAAAAGCACCAAAATAGAGTGGGCAGGAGAATTTGAGAGTCAGCAACGAGCTACGAAGCGATTAACTCTTATTGTTCCAGCTGTACTTATACTCATTCTAGTGCTATTATACATGCATTTCAACTCAGTAAAAGATACTTTATTAGCCGCTAGTGCTATGCCATATGCTTTTATTGGTGGTTTCCTCTCCCTTTGGGTTACTCAAACAAACTTTGGTATTTCAGCAGGTATAGGCTTTATAATTCTTTTTGGTATTGTATCTATTGATAGTATTTTATTAATATCTTTAATGAAAAATGAGTTCCACTCCTGCAGGAATATTGATGTAGCGATAGATCGTGCAGTTAGTCAACGAATTCGCCCTGTTTTAATGATTGCACTTATGGGATCAATGGGACTATTACCTGCTGCAATTTCAACTGGAATGGGATCGGAGATTCAAAAACCACTAGCCATCATGATTGTAGGAGGAATTATTATTTGTATGATACTTTCTTTTACTGTTCTTCCTCAGGTGTTTTATTATGCCTATCGAAATGAAAAGTAAACTAGTTTAGAGCGAATGAGACTTTTAGTTATAGAAGATAACAAGCGAATTAGCGACTTTATTGTTAAAGGATTAACCGAACTTGGTTTTTCTGTGTCGCTAGCAGAAAATGGAGTAGATGCAAGAGAGCTCTTGGTTCAGCACTCGTGGGACATTATACTCCTAGATATCATGCTACCTGATGTGAGTGGGCTTGATTTATTGCAATTTGCACGCTTCAAAAAAGTAACCACCCCGATTCTCGTTGTAAGTGCTCTTGGGGAGTCTGACGACAAGGTGGTAGCGCTAGATTATGGAGCAGATGATTATTTAGCAAAACCTTTTGAGTTCAAGGAGCTTGTTGCAAGAATAAATGCCTTGACAAGACGAGCCAACCAATCCTATTTTTTAACAGACTCCATATTAACCTGCCAGGATTTAACTTTAAACGTTGATGAACATCGGGTTGAGCGAGCAGGGGAAGAGATTAAGTTAACTCTACAAGAGTTTAAACTGCTAAAACTATTGCTTGAAAATAAAGATCGCGTTCTTGGAAGAACAGAGATTTTAAATACAGTTTGGGGAATTGACTACAACGCAAATACAAATGTTGTTGATGTCTACATCTCCTACCTTAGAAATAAAATTGAAAAGAAAGAATTACCTAAACTTATCCATACTGTAAAAGGCAGAGGATATCTTATTCGTTCCTAACAATGAAGGTTCAAACACGTCTTACACTTTTTACAACTTCTATTTTTGGCATTGTCTTCTTACTCTCTTCTCTCTTTATTTATGCCTTCTATGCTAAATCTGCAAAAGAAAGAGTCTATCAAGATTTAGATAAGAACGCATACCTAACCGCCTTCTTCTACTTGGAAGAAGATGAGTTGAACAAACACGAATACTCTAAGGTTAAAAATCAGTTTAATGAGTATGTGACAAATTCTTTTTATCAGGTATATGATGAGAGAAGTGAGGTAAAGTATGGATCAGATCAATATAAAATACCCTTAGAGGTTAGAGCAGAAATAAGAAAAAAGGGAGAAAAAAGATTTGAACATGCCAACTTTTACTGTTATGGTATTTACTATGAAGACAATGAGGGAAACTTCATTGTTGTAACTAAAGAGAAAAAAGAGGTTGTTTCTCAACAACTAACCCGCCTATTAGGAATCTTGGGAATTGCACTGCTACTAGGTGTTATAACCATCTACACTTTGAGCCGTTGGATATCCAACCTTGCATACAAACCTTTTAGAAAAGCTATCGTTCAGGCTAATAATATCTCTACCAATAATCTTGATGCTCAAATAACTGTTCCACAAACCAGCGATGAGCTTCAGGACTTAATAGAGACTTTTAACTCTCTTTTAAAACGAATAGCAGAAACCTTTATTATACAAAAGAACTTCGTACGTTATGTCTCGCATGAGTTTAAGACCCCTCTTGCTTCCTTAATGGGCAATTTGGAGGTTTTTGCTCTTCGAGATCGAAGTCCGCAAGAGTATAAAAAAATAGCCTCACTCCTACTAGAAGACGTTCATCAGCTAAAAGATACCTTAGACACTCTCCTTGTTGTCTCCGATACTCAACAACAAAACACACCCAATGAGAAGATTAGAATCGATGAACTGATTTGGCAAGTTGTAGATAAGGTAAAAGCGAATCGCAACAATGCCTCTATTTTAGTCAACTTAGAGATTCCCTCTCCCTTGGAAAGTCTATTGGTTGTTAGACAAAATAGAGCTCAACTTTTTATTGCTCTATACAACATTATCGACAACGCTGTAAAGTATTCTCAGGAAAAAGAGGTATCTATTTCTCTTAAACATGAGAATAAAAGCCTCGCGATCTCCATTCAAGATTATGGAATAGGTATCCCTCCTTCTCAGCTAGAGAACATATCCAAGCCTTTCTATCGAGCAGCTAATGCAAGCTGGAAGCAAGGAAGTGGAATCGGACTATCTATAGCATTACGCGTGTTAGAAAAAAATAAGATAGACTATAATATCGACTCACAGGAAGGGGTAGGAACGATTGTTAAACTTTTGTTCAATACACACTAGGCTTCTCTTTTAGTGCGTCGCCGCACTCTTCTAAAAAACAGCCAATATCCTGTAACAGGAAGAGTTGCTCCAATAAGTGCGGCAGTTCCCGTTAGTAGAGGCCCTACAAAGCCACCCCATCTTCCTGTATGCAACAGGTAAGCCCATCGCATTACCTTACGTTCTGGGGACGCCTCGTTAAAGTCAATCCTCTTCTCTTGACCTGTCTCTCTATCTTTCTTATAAGCTACTGCCACTCGATCTGGAACCCGCTCTACTGTTACTATAGAGAAGATAACCTCCCGGTATCCTTGAAAGGACCACATCAACCCTGTCAGACTCAATAAGAGTAAAAAGCCTACAGCATAGATTCCTAACACACGATGTAAATCTAGTAGCTTTCTCTTAGTTCCCCCACTCCATCTTATTTTAAAATAGCTTTCTACTTTTTTTATTCGTTTAGGGAGCCAAATGATAACTCCTGAGATTAATATAAAAATAAAAGCTGTTGTTGTTATTCCTACTATTAATCGTCCAGTACTCCTTGTTGGGTCAAGTAACCAACGATGCAGAGACATGCAAAATCGGTAAATCGTTTCCCATTGACTCCAATATGGACGTAGATATTCATCCATACTCATCACTGCTCCTGTTAAACAGATTATAGTAATTAATATACCTAGAGGAAAAGATAGAATCAGATGAAGCTGCTTTATTCTTTTTTTCATTAGAATCTATAGTTTAAAGAAGCTGAAACATTAAATGGATCTATTTGATTGATAAAACCTCCTCGATAGTAAGAAGTATACCCTGTTGCATCAAAAATATTATTAAAAAATAGTTGAAGCTTAATGCGATTGTATGAATAGGCTATTTGAGCATTTACAGTAGTATAAGAAGGCATATCAAAAGGTTTAACTTCTGGTTTCATTCCTGCATGAGTAACTTTAATGGTGTGTTCATTTACTGGGCGTGCACCAACATAATAGCTTCCTACTCCCAACGACAGACCATTGAATAACCCTCTATTTAACGTATAGTATACCCAAGCATTTCCTGTGTGACGAGGGGCATTCATAGGAGAGGATCCTTCATAATAAGCAGGGCTGTCTTCATATTGTGCATCTAGGAAAGAGTAGCCAACGATCAGTTCTAAGTTTGGTAAAACCCTGCCTGTTACCTCGGTCTCAATCCCCTGCCTACGGAGATTTCCTGCCTTCCCGTAATATCCTGTAGGCTGATCATCTGCACCATAAATTGAATAGGCTAAATTCTTATTCAAAATATGAAAATAGGTCAGATTGAATCGCAGTCTATTTTCCAACCAGTCTGATTTTACCCCCACTTCAAATTGATCAGACCGTGAAGCCCCTATTGGCTCATTGTTTTCTAGTTTACTCGCTGCACTACGCAAGCTTGTAGTTGTTGTATAAGATCCAAAAAAGTTCAACTCCTTTATCGGAGAGATCATTATACCAGCCATCGGATTCCATGCATCGCCAGTTACCGCTCCTATACTGTTCTCCGAGCTACTCGTAGAGCTACTGTAGCGAAGTCCCAAAACTCCTTTCAAAAAAGAGGTTAAAGAGATGACATCTTGTACCATAAACCCATAACTATACTCTTTAGATAATAGAGGTTCCTTCTTCTTTGCAGTTTTAATTGTCGAGGGTAGCTCATTACTAATCTCTTTTAACACATCGATTGTATCAATAACTAAAGGGGTGAAAGCGGTGGTAGATAAACGATTGGTACGATAGTCCATCCCTATCTGGAAGGTATGCTTTAAGGGACCTGTTTTTACGTCTTTTCCTATAAAGTCTAACTGCAACACCTGATTTTTATCTTCTCGCTGAGACCGTCCTATCGAACGTTGTCTAATGTTGTAACCATTGTCTCCTTCATTTAAAGCCTTTGTTGAGGTACTTGTATTGTCGGTCTCTAAGGATGAACCAGCAAAGGCTAATCGAATAAAGTAGTTGTCGCTCAACTGGTAGTTTCCACGTAAACTGTAGGTTAAGTTATCGAAAATATTTTTATCGGTCTTAAATCCTAAAAATTTATTGTGTGGCATTTTATATAGGTCATACACACTGTCTGCAGATAGATTTACTGTTCCCTTATCAGGTGTTCGGGCATCGTGTAAATAGTCCATCTCTGCAATCAGTGTTAGCTTATCATTTACTCTCCAAGCAACAGAGGGGTTGATGTAAATTCTATCTTTTTGAACATGTTTTCTAAAGTTATCTGCTCTTTCATAGGCCCCATTAATACGAATACCTAACTTCTGACCGACTACGGTTTGAACATCAAATGTTGGACGAAAAAGTCCCCAACTGCCTCCTCTCAAGGCAACTACACTTTGATCTATAAATTTTGGAGTTTTAGTTGCAAGGTTAACCACACCGCCTGCACTCCCTAAATCGTTTCCAATTCCTTGAGTTATTGCTGCTGATCCTTTTAAAATTTGAATACTCTCTATACCTTGCATTTCTGTAATGAAACCTGTCCCTCTAAAGTCGGATTGAACGCGAACACCATTTTTTAAAACAGGTAAACCACGGTACCCTCTTGCCGACAAACTTTCTTGTACTCCACCATAATTGGCAAACTGACTAACTCCTACGACGTTCTTCACTGCATCGGTTATAGATAATGCCCCTTGCTCCTCAATCAGACGATTGGATAAAACCGATATGCTTTGTATCTGTTCACTTGGTCTTAAAGGCATACGAGTTAAGAAATTCAGCTTTTCGGGTTGTTTTTCACGCACACCAAAGACCTCAATATCATTTAGTGTGGTTACCTCCTCTTCTAATATGAAGTTTAACTTCGTTTTCTTATCTTGAATGTGAATTATCTTTTCTTCAGACCTGTAACCCAGATAGCTTGCTGTAACTTTATATTCTCTAGGTTCTTTAAGATTAAGTACGTATTTACCCTCTTCATTCGTTGTTGTACCAAACAAACCTTTTTCTATAGAGACAGTAGCTCCCATCAAAGGAACTCCCTCACTATCCTTAACCATACCTACCAGCTTATAAACCGATGGGTGATGAGCCCAAAGTGGCAAACTCCCCAATACGATCAATCCTAAAAACAGAACACCTATCTTCTTCATACCTATTTTTCTATTAGTAACTTTGAGGTGCAAAAATGAGAAAAAGAAGAAGGTTCATCAATCACTATATTCTACTATTTGTTCATCCTTATCTACCTAGTTATAGGTATAAAAAAAGGAGATTCTCTAAGAGAACCTCCTTTTTGGGAGTTTGTATTAAATAAGTTATTCTTATTTTTCAGCTTGATGAATGGTTAACTGTGGGAAAGGGAATCCTATTCCAGCCTTATTAAATTCCTCATAGATTGTTCGGTTCATATCAAAATATACTCCCCAGAAATCCTCTTTTCGTACCCAACCACGAACTATAAAGTTAACGCTACTATCTGCTAATGCGTGAAGAGCAATAAAGGGTGCAGGGGTTGTTAAAATTCTCTTCTCGGCAGCCAATAACTTCTTAATCATAGCTTCAACTTCTGCTGAGTCTTCTCCGTACTCAACGGCTATGATCCACTCTACTCTTCGGGTATTATTTCCATTCACATTGGTTATAATTCCACTACTGAGAGATCCATTAGGAACGTAGACTATTTTATTATCTGGAGTATTTAGAACAGTATGAAAAATTTGAATGTCACGAACCGTTCCAGCAGTCCCTTGAGCATCAATAAAGTCGCCTATACGGTAAGGTTTAAACAGAAGAATGATAACACCTCCTGCAAAGTTCTGTAAGTTACCAGAAAGAGCCATACCGATAGCTACACCAGCAGAGGCTAGTAAAGCTGCAAAAGAGGTAGTACTAACACCTAAAGCCCCTATCACTGAAACAATCAACAGAGTTACTAGTAGGATATTTACTAAGCTATCTAAAAAACTTTTTACGCCTTGATCAATTTTTCTTCGCTCTAGAAATCCTCTAAATAGTTTACGAACTAATTTAATTAAAAATCGCCCAACAATAAAGATAATAAAGGCAACAAGAAGTCGCTCTCCTGCATTTACTGCCCAGTTTATGAAGCGATCTACTAAATCTGTGCTTGTACTTACTCCTTCTATACCAATAGCTTTACTTATAGAATCGTTTACTAACTCCAGTGAGACATTAAGAATACTCTTCATCTTATATTTTTAAATGGTTTATATTGTTATTTCTTTCTACTCTATCTACTCCTCAAATTTAAGCAAAATTTAATTTATCTGCATACTTTTTGGTTTCCACCTATATTTGAACTAATTTTGCGCCGATAAACAAAGATAGGGGTGCCTCAATATAACGGGCTGAGATTATACCCATAACCTGATCCGGGTAGTGCCGGCGTAGGGATAAGTAAGAGAAAATCCCCTTCTCTTAAACAAAAAACAATGAAAAAAAGTTTAACATTATTTGTTGCTAGTTTAATAGCTACAACAGGATCCTTTGCACAAAAAACAGCAAAAGATAGTTTAAAAACTGTACGTCTTGAAGAGGTACAGGTAGTATCTACTCGTGCCAACGAGAAAACACCTATTGCTTTTACTAACATAGGAAAAAAAGAGCTAAGTAAACAGAATTTCGGACAAGATATTCCATTCTTGCTGCTCAACACTCCTTCTGTTTTAACCACTTCAGACGCAGGAGCCGGAATTGGATATACTCAGATTAGAGTTAGAGGAGTTGATGCTTCCAGAATAAACATTACCTCCAACGGTATTCCTATGAATGATGCCGAAAGTCATGCTATCTATTGGGTTAACATTCCCGACTTCACCTCTTCGCTAGAAGATATTCAAATACAACGTGGAGCTGGAACTTCTACAAATGGAGCTGGTGCTTTTGGAGCTAGTATCAACATGAAAACTCAAAACGTAGCAACACAAAGATATGCTGAAGTTTCGGGTTCGTATGGATCCTATAACACACATAAGGAGACTTTCAAAGTTGGAACAGGCTTACTAAATAACCATTGGGCCTTTGATGCACGTATCTCTAGTATCAATAGCGATGGTTATAGAGATAGAGCCTCAGCCAATCTTAAATCATATTTCATGCAAGCTGGATATTTTGCAGACAATACCAGCTTAAAATTTATCACTTTTGGTGGAAAGGAAAAAACTTACCACGCATGGGACGGAATCAGCAAAGATCAGCTAAAGTCCGATCGAAGATTTAACCCTAATGGGGCCATTTGGGGGAAAAGTGATACTCCAGAAGCTTATTACGATGATCAAACCGATAATTACAGACAAACGCACTACCAAATTCTATTGAACCAACTTCTTTCAGAAAAATGGAATCTTAATGTGGCTCTACACTACACCAATGGAAAAGGCTTTTATCAAGAATACAAAGAGAATAGAAAGCTTCCTGAATTTGGACTCATTCCATTTCCAGACAGCGAGGGTAATCTTATAAAAAAGGTAGATTTAGTTAGAAAAAAGAATGTGAGTAGTGGCTTTGGTGGCGGAGTTTTTTCGTTTAACTACGCAGACAATAGAATGAATGCTTCTATTGGTGGTGGTTTGAACAAATACAAAAACAACCACTATGGTAGAGTTCTTTGGATTAAGAACTACATAGGAGAGTTAACCGCTGATCATGAATACTATCGTAGTGTTGGAGAAAAAATAGATGGTAACATCTATGCACGTATGAACTATGAGCTCATCGATGGATTAAGTGCTTACGCAGATGCCCAATACAGACACATCAACTATAAAATTGATGGAGTAAATGATAAGTGGGACTCTAACAAAGGAGAGTTACAAAGTCTCGATGTTAATGAAACCTTCAACTTCTTCAACCCTAAAGTAGGACTCTCTTGGAATATAGCAGAAGGACATCATACATATGCCTCTTTCTCTGTTGCTCAAAAAGAGCCTACACGTAAAAACTATACAGATGGTTTACAAAGTAAACATCCAACCTCCGAGAAGCTATTAGACTATGAGTTAGGCTATACTTTCTCTTCACCTAGATTCTCTGCTGGAGTAAACCTATACTATATGGATTATACCGACCAACTTGTTGCCACAGGTAAGATCAATGAGATTGGCAACCCCCTCTCCGAAAATGTAAGAGACAGCTATCGCATGGGAATTGAGATCTCTTTAGGAGCTAAGCTTTGTGATAACCTACGCTGGGACATCAACGGAACTTGGAGTAAAAATAGGATTAAAAACTATATCGCCTACTTTGGATGGGATCCAACAAGTCAAGAAGAATTAGCGGTAGGAACTACTCCCATTGCTTTTTCACCTTCTTTTATGGGTAATAGCAACTTAAGCTTTAACATCAAGGGCATTACTGTTGATTTGCAGACTCAATTCTCAACTAGACAATACCTCGATAATTTAGGTGCTAGAGAGAGTTCGCTAAACCCCTACATCGTAAACAATCTGCATGCAGCATATTCATTTAAAGCACCAAGCTTTAAGAACATAACTGTAGGAGCCAGTGTCTATAATTTACTCAATGCAAAATATGAGACCAATGGTTACTCGCAAACCAGCTTAAAAGATGGAGAGTTGAAACATGACCCTCGCTTCTATCCGATGGCAGGAACAAACGTATTGGCACACCTAACACTAAGATTCTAATGAACTTTCTAGAACTGTTTGGTACAATCGTTGGGTTAATCTATCTGTGGTTAGAGTACCGAGCAAGTATATATCTATGGATAGCAGGCATTATCATGCCTGCTATCTATATTTTTATTTACTATCAAGCGGGACTCTATGCCGATTTTGGTATCAATATTTATTATCTAATCGCAGCCATCTACGGTTGGATTTATTGGAAGTATGGAGGAGGAAAAGGATTACAAGATAAGCTTCCAATAACCCATACACCTAAAAAACAGATCTTACCACTTATTTTCACCTATTTAGCTTTTCAATTTTTAATCACTTGGATTCTAATAAACTTTACAGATAGTAATGTTCCTTGGCTAGACAGCTTTACTACAGCCTTAAGTATTGTGGGAATGTGGATGTTGGCTAAAAAGTATGTAGAACAGTGGTGGGTATGGGTAATTGTTGATGTTGTTTGCTTTGGTCTGTACCTTTACAAAGAGCTATATTTCACCGCTATTCTGTACGGTCTCTATGCAATCATTGCTATCTTTGGCTATTATAAATGGAAAAAACTAATGCATGAATAAAGAGGTTGTAATCTTAGCCAATGGAGAGTTCCCAGTCCATCCTATACCACTCTCTATACTGAACGCTGCCCCATTCATTATTTGCTGTGACGGTGCTTCAAACCAACTTCTCCAAAGAGGTATTACTCCTCACCTAATTATTGGAGATGGAGACTCTATCTCACCAGAGA
>JASLCM010000080.1 GCA_030151845.1 Bacteroides sp. | reverse complement strand
TCAACAGAATTCAGAGAGGAATACCACTTCAAGCAGACCCCACTATAAAATTTGCATTACAGAATTTCGAAATAAGACGCATCACTAATCGAGACTTAGAGATTGAGTCTCCCTATAACACCTATTTAAACTTAGGGCTCCCCCCAGGTCCTATACGAATTCCATCAATAAAAGGAATAGATAGTGTACTTTATCACGAAAATCACAACTACATATACATGTGTGCTAAAGATGACTTATCGGGTTACCACAACTTCGCTTCGACCTATTCACAGCATATGCAAAACGCCCGTAAATATTGGAGCGCTTTAAACAGACAAAAGATTTTTAGATAATCATAGTTATTTCTTCTTGAAAACACTTAACTTTGTCTTTTAAAAATAAATTATGGAATTACTTAGACAGAGAATTTTACAAGATGGCAAATGTTATGAGGGGGGAATTTTAAAGGTTGATAGTTTCATCAATCACCAAATGGACCCAGTACTAATGAAATCCATCGGAGTAGAGTTTGTAAGACGTTTTGCTTCAACATCTGTCAATAAGATAATGACCATAGAGGCTAGCGGAATAGCACCTGCTATTATGACTGGTTACCTCATGGACTTACCTGTTGTTTTTGCAAAGAAAAAAACGCCCAAAACTATCGAGAATGTGTTAAGCACAAAAGTACACTCATTTACCAAAGACAGAGAGTATGACGTGATCATAAGCAATGATTTTTTAACGCCAAACGATAATGTTCTTTTTGTGGATGATTTCCTTGCCTATGGAAATGCAGCTTTAGGTGTTATAGACTTAGTAAAACAGGCTGGGGCAAACCTAGTAGGTATGGGCTTTATTATTGAGAAATCATTCCAAAATGGAAGAAAAACACTAGAAGAAAGAGGAGTAAGAGTGGAGTCTCTTGCTATTATTGATGATTTATCACATTGCCAAATCAAAATAAAGAAATAAAAACACAAAACAATCAACTAAAAAAAGGAGACAATTATTTGCCTCCTTTTTATTTATTTTTGCTCTTATGAATAAAATAATCAACCCATGGAAAGACCTTCCTGACTACTTTTGCTTTGGATGTGCACCACAAAATGAAGCAGGGGTAAAAATGGAATTTTATGAAGATGGTGAAGAGATCATCTCAATATGGAAACCAGAGGCTAAATATCAAGGATGGCTAGAAACCTTACACGGAGGTATCCAAGCAGTCCTCTTAGATGAAATTTGCGCATGGGTAGTTATGCGAAAGAAACAAACAACGGGAGTTACAGCGAAAATGGAGACCCGATATAGAAAGTCTGTCTCTACAACCGATACACACATCACGCTCAAAGCCAAAATAGCTGAGGAGAAGAGAAACCTAATTATCGTCAACGCTCAATTATACAACAGTAAAAATGAGTTATGTAGTTCTGCTGTTTGCACTTATTATACCTTTACCAAGGAAGAGGCAAAAAAAATGCACTTTACCTCTTGTGAGATAGAGGATTTAGAGTAACTACTCTAAATCCTTTAGCCAAGTAGAGACTAAAGAATCACTGGCCATCTTCCAATCTGTTCTCGGACTAATTGATATAGAGGTTACCTTCGGGCCATCTGGCAAACAAGATCGCTTAAACTGCTGTGCGAAAAAGCGCTTTAAGAAGACAACTAGCCAGTGCTTTATCACCTCTTCTGTATAAACTCCTTGGAAAGCATGTTTAGCTAAAAAGAAGATTTTTGCAGGACGGTAACTGTTTTGCAAAAAGTGATAAATAAAGAAATCATGCAATTCATAAGGTCCTACGAGATTTTCTGTCTTTTGCTGAATTTCTCCACTAGAAGAGGCTGGAGTTAGCTCCGGACTTATAGGTGTAGCTACTACATCTAGTAAAAGTTCTTTCACCGTTTTATTCTCTTCAGCTTGAGCATACCAACGTACCATATGTTGAATCATCGTTTTAGGAATAGAACCATTCAAAGAGTACATAGACATATGATCTCCATTGTATGTAGCCCATCCTAAAGCCAACTCGGACAAATCTCCTGTACCAATCACTATGCCATTTACCTGATTAGCAATGTCCATTAATACCTGCGTGCGCTCTCTAGCTTGCGCATTTTCATAGGTCACATCATGAAGGTCTTTGGCATGTCCAATATCTTTAAAATGCTGATTACAAGCCTCTTTAATAGATATTTCGCGAACAGTTATTCCCCAAGCCTCCATTAATCGCATGGCATTTTTATAGGTTCTTCCAGTAGTACCAAAACCTGGCATTGTAACCCCTATAATTTCTTTTCTTGACCGTTTCAAATAATCAAAGGTTCTAATACAAGCAATTAAGGCAAGAGTAGAATCTAAACCACCAGACATCCCCACAACGACTTTAGGGAAGTTAATGTGCTTTAGTCGTTTAACCAATCCCATCGTTTGAAGCGTAAAAGCCTCTGAGCAAAAAGCATCCTCACTCATTTCTGCTGGTAGAAAGGGAGTTGAATTCACCTCTCTAACCAACTCCATTTTTTTCGCTCCCATTTGTAAATCAACCACACGCTCTAGATGGGTCACTGTTCCAGAAAATCTTAATCTTTCACACTGGTAATTATTCTTTATTTTCTCTATATCCACATCGGTATAGGAAAAAACACTCTCTGTAGAGAATCGTTCCAATTCAGATAGTAAAAAACCTTGTTCAAACACCAAACCTAAACCGTCGTAAACACCATCGGTAGAAGATTCTCCTAGTCCTGAGCTCACTTCAAGGTATCCAATATTAAAAAACTGGGAAAGGTGTTTAGCCTCTTCTCTTCTTTGAAGATATGAACCAACATAAGAGACAGATGATGATAAATTTACAACTAGATTAACTCCTCTGCGCTTCAGCTCACTATGATCAATAAACCTTTTATCTTCATTGATTGTCACCTTGTATTTAGCTTTACCTTGGGAAAAGAGTAGATCTTCTCCTACAGGTACAAGAACTCCATTCAACTTAACCTCCTTTACAGAAAGATCAGTAGAAGAGTTAAACCATCTTGCATCAAACACTCCTCGACTACTATTAATTTGAGTCTTAGGTATTAACCCTGCAATTTTTCCTTGTTGAATTACAGCTGCAGTATTATAGATCCCATTTTCTATCCAAAGTGGCAAGCCAACAATAGCTGCAACAGAACATGACTTTGTCTTTTCTAATAAATAAGAGAGAGCAGCGAGTGATTCATTGAGTAAGCAAGTTTGAGTAAAAAGGTCACCACAGGTTACCCCCGTAAGAGTAAGCTCTGGAAAGACAATTAAGTCTGCCCCTTTCTCTTCCGATTTTAAAATAAGATTTAAAATCGATCTCTTATTAAAATCACAATCTGCTACTTTTATCTCAGGAACAGCAGTTGCTACTCGAATAAAGTCAAATTTTGTAATCATGCTCTATTTTCTCTT
>JASLCM010000009.1 GCA_030151845.1 Bacteroides sp. | reverse complement strand
GTCTTAATTTCTTTGCCATTTAAGTTGAAGCCAACTGTTGCTTCACGGTCTTCTGTTTTTGTATTTTTAGCAACATCGAGAGTAATGGCACCATCTTTACTACCCTTAGCAGGAGTAATGGTGAGCCAATCAGCTTCTCCCTTCTTTGTAACTGTCCACTCTCCATTGGAGCTAATTAAAAGCTCTTTTGTTCCCTCTCCAGCAGGGAAGTTTAAATCAGATTGAACTGTTGTCCCGTCTGCTTCTGTTATAGTAAGCTTCGGCTGAACAACATCATCATCATCGTCATCACTACTACATGCTGTAAGGTTAAATGCCAATAGGCACGACAACAACACTCCAGCAGCTTTAATAAATCTACTTGTTCTCATAAAAATAAATTAAAGGTTTAACTTTAGAAAAATATTTAATTTTGTCACAAATGTTTAATTCTATATAAATATACTAAATATATGTATACCTGCAAAAAATAGTGAAAGTTAATCTGAATAGCGGTTGTAGGAGGTAATATAGGCATAAAAAAAGCCTCCTGATTATGGACAAGAGGTAATCCAAGTGTTTTCACAACGGAATAATCCTTATTGTGATACCTTCAAATTTTGTATTAGCAAAAGCGGTATCCCAAAAGTGGAATAGCTGGTTTGATAAAACGAATTTTTATAGAGCAATGTTTGAACTCTGTAGCTCTAATATTAACACAAATAGTTGTTCTTTTATACTTTTGATTTAATGAAGAGTTTCTTTTTAAAAGAATTCTCTTCTTTTTTTCGAAAAAAAACAGATCTTTATCTCATCAAAAAATAATAATTTTAAACGAGAAAAAGATGCTTATAGATGAACGAAGAATTCTCTTCTTGTTTTTCCTCTTTATTTGTTTTTCAGCTTGTGTTAAAGAAGAGGTAGATATAGCCCCAGAAAAGGAGGCTACAACTGTTGTTGGCGGACGAATAACAACAACAGGAGGTGTTGGAGTGCCTCATGTGCGGTTAAAAATTACCTATGTGAGATCTTTTATAAATTTTACAGGTAAAACTTTAGTTCGAGTAAAAGCAACAGCTACTACCGATAAAAATGGAGCTTATTCTTTGGCTCTTTCACTCCGTGATGATGAACTTCTGGAAGAAGAAAACTACTTTAGAAGTTATAACCTAGTGATGGATATGGAGGGGCTTGATGCCAAAAAATATGTAATGCCTTTGGATATAACAGGTGGAGAATCTTATACTACAACCCTTCAATTAAAACGTGATACAACGTATAAGGTCAACTTCTATTTACCACATAAGCGCTATGTACCCGTAAGCTTAGAAGGATTTGAACGTTCAGATCTTTCAGACTTTACCATTTATACCACTCTCTCTTGGGGTTTTGAGCATGACCAGAGGCTCAACAAACAACTTACATCCAATTGGCAAGAGCACTCTTGCCCTATCGGTAAGTTTAGATCTACCTCTATGAATACCACTTTTCATGAGATACCCTTTGCACTAAACGACACCACGGTTGTTACGCTTTGGCGTACTTTTTCCGATGGTTCAAGTAGTTTAGAACATCACAAAGTATATGTAACAGAGTCAACACCTTCCTCTTTGCACTATCTTTTTAAGTAGAGTAGCTCTTAGGTAATAAACCTTACAGCCCTCCATCTCGAGGTGAGAAGGAGGGCTGTAAAGTTAAAGTTGTTGGGTTTATAGAGTTTCACTACTAATGTAGAGATCGTTCTGCTTATCTGAGGTAAGAGATAGGAAACGTTCATACTGTTTCATTACATCACTGATAATCTCTTGCTGTGTAAAATATTGAATATCGTAGCCTGGGCGATCATCTCCAAAATAGGTAACAGGAATAAAAATACGATTCGTTTCAATGTGTGGGGCATTCTTCTCCTCTACCAGATAGTCTGACACGGTTTTAGGTTGAGCACGAACACCATATACAAAGTCGAGTAGCGCTTCGTGCTGAATCACTATTTCTACCGATTTGTCTGGTCGATCTTTTACATTAACATTAGGATGGATGCCTCGCTTCTCTAGCTCAACAGCCAACTCTTTGAGTGCAGGGAGCACCGTTTCATCAAGGTATTTGTGGACATCCGTTCTTTTGCTTGTTGTAAGAATTTTATCCAAACGCTCTCTCCAAAATGCTCCGGACCAATACTCGGTAGAAGGGGAGAAATCTCTGCTGTAATACTTTCTATCAATGTATAACCCTTTGTATAGACTGTGGCAGAAGATGAGCATAATTAC
Source organism: Bacteroides sp. (assembly GCA_030151845.1). Lineage (GTDB taxonomy): Bacteria > Bacteroidota > Bacteroidia > Bacteroidales > Bacteroidaceae > Bacteroides_E. The sequence goes on along the minus strand of JASLCM010000009.1, from coordinate 3,339 downwards.
CCCAAAAGGTAGGGCGGTGATCAAGGTCATGGTAAGCATCGATTTTAATCCGTCGAGATTAAGAAGGACCAAGGCTAAAATACCAAGAAGGAGTCCCCAGAAGATGTTTTGCCACACCGGAGTCTTCTTTGCGTTTTTCGAAGCAATATCGTTCATAACAAAGATGGCAGAGTCTGCCGATGTCACAAAAAAGATAAAGATGATAAAAATAGATAAGCCACTTACCAGTGTCTTCATAGGGAGATACTCTAGGAACTTAAAGAGTAGCACATCGGGGTTATCAGCCAAACCCGTTAAAGCCCCATTTGCCACATTGGCATCAATCCATATTGCACTATTTCCAAAAACAGTCATCCATAAAAAGATGAATGTAGAGGGTACAAAAAGCACAGCAATAATGAACTCTCTAATGGTACGTCCTTTCGATATTCGAGCAATGAACATGCCCACATAGGGCGACCAAGAGATCCACCATGCCCAGTAAATAATGGTCCAGTTGTAATACCAACCCTGTCTCTCTGGCTCATAGGCATAAGTGCTAAATGTATAGTCGATAAAGTGAGAAAAATAGTGTCCAATGTTCTCAGAAAAGGAGCTTAACAGATAAACAGTTGGTCCGGCAAGAAGGACAAAAGCAAGAAGAATTAAAGAGGCCACCACGTTGATCTGACTCAAATTCTTTACTCCCTTGTTTAAACCACTCGAAGCAGAGGTTACCGCCAACGACATAATGATGGTGATTAAAATAACATGCGTCCAAAAACTGGTATCCTGCAAGATATTCATGGCTTTAAGTCCGGCGGTGAGCTGTAGTGTACCTAATCCTAGCGAAGTAGTTAATCCAAAAAAGGTGGTACAAAGCGCGAAAATGTCGATAATATCGCCAACCCTACCCTTAATCTTATCTTTAAATACCGGATAAAAACAACTACGTAAAGAGAGAGGGAGCTTGTAACGATAGGCAAAATAAGCCAAAGCAAGTCCCACAGCCCCGTAGATAGCCCAAGCATGAATTCCCCAATGGAAGAAGGTGTAAGTTTGTGCCCGTCGGGCCAACTCCGCATGCTCCAAACCCTGTAAAGAAGGCTCCATATAATGTGCTATTGGTTCGGCCACCCCAAAGTACATCAGTCCAATTCCCATTCCTGCAGCAAAGAGCATGGAGACCCAAGAGAAAAAGGAGTACTCTGGCTTGCTACCCTCGGCACCCAATCTAATTTTACCATACTTACTTAGAGCCAAGTAAAGAAGGAAACAGATGATTACCGTAACGATAAAAACATACAACCAGTTAAAATTAACCGATATATAATCCTTTAAGTAGTTGAGCACCTTAAGAGCCCTTACGGGATAAAGTCCGCAGAAAATTGAAACACCCACAATAAAGAGTAAGCTTGGAATCGTAATTCCTTTATTGAAGGTCGACTTATTTTTGTTTTTTGTCATATTAGGAATAAATTACTTAATTTTTGATCTTAAAAAAAGACGCTCTATAATATAAAAAAAGAAGGGAGCTAGCCTAACGAATCGTCATCGAATAGTAGCTTGGAGCGAAATAAATAGGGATAATTGGTGGGTAAGATCAAATAAATGCCTTTAAAAGATCGATTAATTTTTTCATTGCTTACTTTTAGTAAGTGAAAGGAAGTTAGATTGTGTATCTAAAATCAAACGAGTAGGAAATGGTTTTTTACACTCTTGGATTCTTTTCTTTTTATAGTGATCTCTTTAGAAAAAAGAAGGAAGAATTATTTTGTTACTTCTTATGAGGAGGAGTAGGGAAGTTGATTTTAAAACAGTAGGATGATTAAAGATAGAGGGGCAAACAAATAGACAGAATGAGGGCAGAACTAATGGTTTCTTCTTACTATTTCAGACAATTATGTCGAGGTGAAGCTTAGTTATAACCCTTTAAATCGATAGTTATTAATACAATAAGAGACTGCTTTATCTGTATACGTTGTAATCTTTAAGCATAGAAGAGTTTAGGGTAAATAGCCTTGTAGTAGGTTAGCGATATTGCACTTTTATGTGACCAACTTCTGTGAAGCAAGTAGAGGAAGCTTAGCCTACATCACCAACTTTTAGGCACAACATAATGCCTCTTAATCTTCACATCTCCTTAAGCAGTAGGCGAGTAATTTGTGTTAACGATGTAGTTGTTAAAAATAGGAGTTGGTAGGGTTTTGAGAGAGAAACGGTATAAAAACGTTGAATAAAAAGTCCGTCTCATTTTATCGGACCAGTAAGCTATGAAAGCTTTTTTAGGAATAAGAGTGTTCTTTATCGTCAAAAAAAGTTAATAGATCACTCTGCTAAATCAGATTATTAAGTAACTTTGCCCCCTTGAAGAGAGGAATTCTGCTTAGAGCTCCTTTTATCAAGAACAATCAAGAGTAAACGAACATAAAAGATCCTATTGATATGAAATTGAGTAGTCAGGAGGAGATTCTTACGCTTTGGATGCATTTTTTGGAAGGAAATGAAAATGCATTTTCAGAGCTCTATTGCCTTCTTTTTGATGAACTCGTCTCTTACGGATGTAGAGTAGGCGGGACTCGTAAGATGGCCGAAGACCTACTGCAAGATCTTTTTCTCGAACTCTATCAAAAAAAGATTGTTCTGCGCGACAATGGCAAACTTCGTCCCTTTATGTATCGTGCCCTTCGAAACTCGATCTACAACCAGTTAGCAAGAGAATCTCGTTTGCAGAGCTTTGATGAACATGAGATTCCTTTCGATTTGAGTTATACCATTAATGAAGAACTTCTTCCTAAAGCGGCACCCGAACTCTCTCAAGAGCTTAAACAACTCCTCAATGGCCTTACCTCCCGACAAAAAGAGGTGATCTATCTTCGTTTTGTAAGAGAGATGAGCTTTGAAGAGATAGCCGAGGTGATGGATATTCATGTTCAATCTACCCGTAACCTCTTAACTCGCTCTCTCAATAAGATTAGAAATGAATCCGATCTAGCTTACTTCCTCTTAATTCTCCTCTTTTTACGCTAATTTTAATATTTAACATCTATTAATAAAAGAATGAGTATAAAACGCATTCTCTATTTGTCATTCTTATAGACAACCGAACTTACGTATGATTCAAAATCGATTTCAAGAGATAGAAGAGTTCCTCATGGATGATGAATTTTTCGCATGGGTAAAAAGAGGGGCAGTGACAAACGACCCCCAGTTTAGTTTATCCAGCTATAAGGAGAAGCACCCTGGAAAAGAGAAAGAGATAGATCTTGCTCTTTTGATGCTTCAGTCCTTAACTATAGAAGAAGATCCTAAGACCAGCTTAGCCTATAAGAAGAGAAGCTTTGAGGCGATGATGGCAAA
>JASLCM010000008.1 GCA_030151845.1 Bacteroides sp. | reverse complement strand
GCAGTAACCATCGATCATGGAAAGGCCTACATCGGTGCCAGCGACGGAATCTTTAGAGCCATCGATATTCACACCGGAAAACTCCTATGGAGTTATGAGAAAGTAAAAGGATACGTAGAGACTAAACCTTTGGTAACCAAGGATCTTGTTATCTTTGGAGCATGGGATAACACCCTCTATGCACTAAACAAAGATACAGGCGCCGAAGCATGGTTATGGAATGGAGGAATTCGTGGAATGCACTTCTCTCCTGCTGCAGTATGGCCTGTAGCTGCTCATGGAAAAGTATTCATTACCGACCCTAAAAGAGCTATGACAGCCATCGATATTCACACCGGAGAAACAGTATGGCGCACCCAACAAGCCATGGTAAGAGAGACCATTGGTCTGTCCGAAGATCACAAACGCATCTATAGCAAAACCATGAACGATAGCATTGTGTGCTTCTCTGCCAAGAGCAACACTCCCAAACAACTATGGGCAACCAACGTAGGCTTTGGCTATGAGCATGCCCCCTCCATGCAGGTAGAGAAAGAGGGAATTATGTATGGAAGTACTAAAAACGGACTCATCTTTGCCTTAGATGGAAAAACAGGCAAACTTTTATGGAAACACAAGGTAGGAAACTCACTAATAAGTACGGTAGTTCCCATCGGAAAAAACCGAGTTTACTTTACAGCAACAGGCGGTGAAGTTGGCCTACTTCAATGGAATAAAAACAAGAAATAAATAATTTAAATTGAATCATATGAAAACTAAAATTAATTGCTTCATCCCTTTTATCGACGAGGCACAAGTTCAAGAGACCATTCAAAACATTAGAAAATCGGCTGTAGAAACAACCATTTTCCTTCTTCATACTCAAGAGACAAAAACAACCGAAGTTCTAGGCTGTCAGGTTCTTTCAGTTCCTGCCCTAACCGCATCGGCTACCATTCAAGCTATCGCTCAACACAGCGACTCAGACTATACGCTTCTTTATACCAAGTACACCACTTTAGAGTTGGGTTACTTTGCACTAGAGAGAATGGTAAAGATTGGAAACGACACACAAGCAGGCCTACTCTATGCCGACCACTATCAAATTGTGGGTAGCAACAAGAAGAATGCCCCTGTTATCGACTACCAAAAAGGGAGTCTGCGAGACGATTTCAACTTTGGATCTCTTCTTCTATTCAACACAGCAGCCTTAGTAGAATCGGCAAGCAGAATGAAAGCAACTTATACCGCAGCCGGACTCTATGACCTTCGCTTAAAATTGAGTCAGAAGTACACCCTCGAACACATCAACGAGTATCTTTACTCTGAGGTAGAAAAAGATACACGCAAGAGTGGTGAAAAGATTTTCGACTATGTAGACCCTAAAAACAGAGGAATCCAAATCGAAATGGAAAAAGCTTGTACAGAGCACCTCAAAGAGATTGGTGGCTACCTAGAACCTAAATTCACACACATCGAGTTCGATGCCGATGAATTTGAGTACCAAGCATCTGTTCTTATTCCAGTAAGAAACCGAATTAAAACCATTAAAGATGCCATCGCTTCGGTTTTAAAACAAAAAACCAACTTTAAATTCAACCTACTTGTTGTAGACAACCACTCTACCGATGGAACAACAGAGGCCATAGAGAGCTTCGACGACGACCGCATCATTCACATCATTCCCGAAAGAAAAGATTTAGGTATTGGTGGTTGCTGGAATGCAGGTGTTCACCACCCAAAATGCGGTAAATTTACTGTTCAATTGGATAGTGACGACGTTTACAGCGATGAAAACACACTACAAACCATAGTAGATGCCTTCTACGAGCAAAACTGTGCCATGGTTGTTGGAACCTATATGATGACCGACTTCAACATGAACCAAATCGCTCCAGGTATTATTGATCACAAGGAGTGGACTCCCGAAAACGGACGCAACAATGCGCTTCGCATCAACGGTCTAGGTGCTCCTCGTGCATTCTACACACCTGTACTTAGAGAGATTAAAGTTCCAAATACAAGCTATGGTGAAGACTATGCCCTGGGTTTAAACTTCTCTCGCAACTACCAAATTGGACGTATCTATGACGTGCTCTACCTTTGCCGCCGTTGGGAAGACAACTCAGACGCTTCATTAGATATCGTTAAGATGAATGCACACAACACCTACAAAGACCGCATTCGTACTTGGGAGCTAGAAGCACGTATTAATAGGAATAACAAAAGATAACGATGAATAAACAGGTCGATCAATTCGTACAAGAACAACTCAACGAGTGGCCCCTGGCTGGCAAAAACTTTGCAGCACTAGCAGGCATACAAACCAAAGAGGTAAAAGTTAATGGTGTAAACTACCGTGTGCAGTTTAACCCAGCACGAATTGTCTCATCAGGAGCTAAAGTAGACAAAAAATCCATCCAAGAGAGGAAGTGTTTTCTTTGCTCAGAAAATCGTCCGGCAGAACAGAGAGGGATACCCTATAAGCAGTACACCGTACTGCTTAATCCCTTTCCTATTTTCCCAAAACACCTAACCATACCCGATACGAGCCATGTTGACCAACTGATCGACAATCGCGTAGAGGATATGTTGGCGTTAGCCGAACAGTTGGATGAGTATGTACTCTTTTATAACGGTCCTAAATGTGGAGCCTCAGCTCCAGACCACATGCACTTTCAGGCAGGAAACAAAGGCTTCCTACCTCTCGAAACAGAGATACACACTTTTGAGCGAACAACCATAACCCAAGAGGGAACAGCAAAACTTGCTCTACTCGAAGATGAGCCAAGAAACGGACTCCTCATTCAAGGGGAGCAAATCAAAGATTTAGTAACCCTCTTTGAAAAGGTATATCAACTTCTTCCTGTTCAAGAAGGAGAGGCAGAGCCTATGCTTAATCTATTGGCCTGGAAAGAGGAGAATCAGTGGTACCTTCTGCTATTGCTTCGTAAGAAACATCGCCCCAGCTGCTACTTTGCAGAGGGAGAGGATAAACTACTAAGCAGCCCAGCATCAGTCGATTTAGGTGGAGTCTTTATCACTCCTATTGCATCTGACTTTGAGCGGATGGATTCAAATAAAATTCAGGAAATTATTAAGGAAGTCTCTCTCTCTAAACAAGAGATTCTAACCCTTTTAAAACCCATTCAAGATGAAAGCACCCCAAGTTAGTGTAGGCATACTTTTTTCTCCTCAAATAAAATTCACCCTGCATACCCCCTACCTCCTTAATGGTCAGGTGGTACAGGGCGAACAAGAGGTATTCCTCATGGACAACCAAATTGTATGGAACAACATTCTATACAACGAACTTGTCTTTTTGCCTACCGATCCCGATACCGCCTATTTTGAACTCAAAGAGGTAACCATTGGTATCAATTTTCATTGGCAACGCGAAGAGAACCAGCAGTTTCGTGGCTCTCTTCGTATCCTTGTTGAAGGCGATAAGCTTACCGCCATTAACATTTTACCCGTAGAGGAATATTTAGTGAGTGTTATCTCCTCGGAGATGAGTGCCAATGCCTCACTCGAGTTATTAAAAGCCCATGCAGTAATCTCTCGCAGCTGGCTACTCGCACAAATTCAAAAAAACAAAGAGATTCAAACCAATCAGTTTGTCTCTAGCAGTAAACCCATAAAGAGCGATACAGAGCACATTGTGTGGTACGACAAAGAAGACCACACCAACTTTGATGTTTGTGCAGACGATCACTGCCAGAGATACCAAGGTATCACTCGAGCAACCACTCCATTGGTTCAACAAGCTGTTGATGAAACCGAAGGAGAGATCCTCATGTACAACGGTAGGATTTGCGATGCACGATTCTCCAAATGTTGTGGAGGCGTGTTCGAAGAGTTCTCTACCTGTTGGGAAAACTCTCCACACCCCTATCTCACTAAGAAAAGAGATTCATTGGCTACAGAGACCTTCCCCAACTTACGAAAAGAGGAAGAGGCACGAGCATGGATTCTTGGATCGCCCGAAGCACTCTGTAACACAACAAACAAAAAGATATTGAGTCAGGTGTTAAACAACTACGACCAAGAAACAACCGATTTCTATCGTTGGAAAGTGAGCTATACCCAAGAGGAGATAGCCCAACTCATTCAAGAGAACACAGGGATCGATTTTGGAGGAATCCAAGACCTTATTCCCCTCACTCGAGGAACATCTGCTCGTTTAATCACACTTCAACTTGTAGGAACCAAAAAAACATTAACCATAGGTAAAGAACTCGAAATAAGAAGAGTTCTCTCCAAATCACACCTCTACAGCTCTGCTTTTGTAGTAGAGAAAGGAGCCCTAAAGAATAACCTACCGGAGACCTTCACCCTAATTGGTGCAGGCTGGGGACATGGTGTTGGACTCTGTCAGATTGGAGCTGCAGTAATGGGTGAGCAAGGATGTCCTTACGACAAAATCCTTCTCCATTACTACATTGGCGCCGAAATCAAGAAAAATTATTAATTCCGTATGACTATGAACAACCAAAGAAAAATAACCCCCTGGGCATGGGTACCTACCCTCTATTTTGCACAAGGCTTACCCTATGTTGCGGTAATGACCATTGCAGTAATTATGTACAAACGCCTGGGGCTCTCTAACACAGACATCGCACTATACACCTCTTGGCTCTACCTCCCTTGGGTTATCAAACCCCTATGGAGTCCCTTTGTAGACCTTGTAAAAACCAAACGAGCCTGGGTTGTGGCCATGCAAACCTTAATCGCTGCCGGATTTGCAGGGGTTGCTTTTTTCATCCCCACCACCTACTTCGTTCAAATGTCTCTGGCCTTCTTTTGGCTATTAGCCTTTAGCTCGGCCACACACGACATTGCTGCCGATGGGTTTTACATGCTTGGATTAACCACAGGAGACCAATCACTATTTGTAGGGATACGTAATACAGCCTACCGTTTAGCCACCATTTTTGGCCAAGGGGTTCTGGTTATGTTTGCGGGTGCAATGGAGAAGGGAACCCTATTCCCAACCACAGCAGGCAATATTCCCTTGGCATGGAGCATCACCTTCTACCTGCTAACCGGTATCTTCCTAGCACTAGCTATTTACCATAATTTTGTACTTCCACATCCCGATGCCGATGTGAAACGTCCCAACCTTAGTGCAACAAACATCATCAAGGAGTTCTTTGCCACCTTTGTCTCTTTCTTTAAAAAGAAAAACTTAGGGCTAATGTTCTTCTTCATACTTACCTACCGACTCGGAGAGTCGCAATTGGCTAAGATTGCCTCTCCCTTCCTTCTCGATAAGACAGAAGTTGGCGGTTTGGCACTAGAGACTGGTACCGTAGGTATGATCTATGGAACCATTGGTGTTATTGCCCTCCTTTTGGGTGGAATCATTGGAGGTTTCTTAATCTCGAGAGATGGGTTTAGGCATTGGATTATCCCCATGGCAATAGCCATTAACCTACCCGACATCCTCTACGTTTGGATGGCATGGGCCACACCAGACAACATTTGGCTCATTAGCAGCTGTGTTGCATTGGAACAACTAGGCTATGGCTTTGGCTTTACAGCCTATATGCTCTACCTCATCTATATTGCCGAAGGAGAGCACAAAACAGCACATTACGCCATTGCAACAGGTTTCATGGCCTTAGGAATGATGATTCCTGGAATGGTTGCAGGGTGGATTCAGGACCACATCGGTTACACCAACTTCTTTATTTGGGTATGCCTATGTACCATTCCTGGTATTGTAGCCTCTTTCTTAGTAAAAAATCAGATCGATCCAGCTTTTGGACGTAAAAAATAGACAAACAATTATGAAAAAAATAGGAACTATACTTTTTGCACTTTTCGTTTTCTGCGTAGGCCCAACACAGGCCCAAAAAATAAAGACAGGTATTGAAGTTTTAAAAGACCAAAACTTTAAGATCCTTGAAGGAAAACGCGTGGGACTCATCACCAACCCTACTGGAGTAGACAACCACCTAACCTCTACCGTAGATGTTTTACACCATGCACCCAATGTGAACTTGGTTGCTCTCTACGGACCAGAACACGGAGTTCGTGGCGATATTCACGCAGGAGATAAGGTCGATAACTCCGTAGATGCTGCAACTGGCCTGCCCGTCTTCTCTCTCTATGGAGCTACACGCAAACCAACTCCCGAAATGTTGAAAGAGATCGATGTATTGGTGTACGACATACAAGACATTGGTTGTCGGTCGTTTACCTACATCAGCACCATGGGAGTAGCTATGGAAGCTGCAGCCGAAAATGGAAAAGAGTTTATCGTATTAGACAGACCCAACCCTTTGGGAGGA
>JASLCM010000002.1 GCA_030151845.1 Bacteroides sp. | reverse complement strand
GCTAAATCCTAACCTAAACAGAGACCCTAGATATGCACAGAGCATCTTCGGACATGGAGATAAGTTTTACGGTGAAGAGATTGATATCTACAACAGCAACTCTCCCATGTATTACGAAAACAAGAGATCGAGTAAATCGGGATTCTGGTTTAAAAAATTTGTATCCGATAAAGATGCGTTTAAATCGGGTGGTAAGGGAAGCATGGAGTTCGGACTTCTACGTTATGCCGAAGTTTTACTTACCTATGCTGAGGCAAAAATCATGTTAAACCAAGTGGATGATCTTGCGAAAGATTGCATCAACCAAGTGAGAAGAAGAGCTGGTTTAGATATGGATCTTGCCGATGTTACCCTTCCTGCATATAGCAAATACACGCAAAAAGAGTGGATTGAGCTAATTAGAAACGAAAGAAGAGTGGAATTCGCTGGCGAAGGCTTGCGCTACGACGATATCATTCGTTGGAGAGTTGCCGAGAAGGTTCTAAACCAACCTGCATTGGGGCACACCCGATTAGTTGATGGTAAAAAAGAGACACTTAAGATTGAAGATCGTTCTTTCTTACCCCACAACTACAAATGGCCATTCCATGAGAATAGTTTAAAAGTAGAGCCTGGATTACACCAGAACACTGGGTACTAATCCCTCTTAAGCAAAGTATTAAAGAGGGGGTATCAATACGAAAATGAGTACTCCCCAAAGTTACTAATTGTAATTAGTAAGTATAAAAGAGTCCTATCAAACACTATATTTAAGTGTAGATAGGACTCTTTTCTTTGCTTTTAAGCATGGTAGTTTCTGCTCATAAGTTCGTGTATGCGAAAATAAGTTTTGAAACACCCTCTTTTATAATTCTCTTCTCTTCTAAGGATTCATTACCTTTGCAAAAATAAGTATAAGGAAATGAAAATTCTGCTAATCGATAATTACGATTCATTTGTTTATAACCTCTATCACACCCTTCTGGGCAGCAGGAAAAAGATTAAAATTTCAGTAGTAAAAAATGATGAAGTCGACTTGGATACCCTCTCTTCTTTCGATAAGGTGGTTAGTTCTCCTGGTCCTGGCACTCCCAGTGAGGCTGGCAAACTTCTTGAAGTCATTAAACTGTGTATCCCTAATACTCCTTATTTAGGGGTTTGTTTGGGACACCAAGCACTAGCAGTAGCGCTCGGTGGGACTATCACACCGCTAAAAGAGGTTTGGCATGGAAGAAGCAGCAGGGTAAAACAACAGGAAACAACCTATCTCTTCCAAAATCTTCCCTCAAGCTTTGAGGTGGGAAGGTACCACTCCTGGGTGGTTACCCCCAACACTTTACCCAAAGAGCTGAAGATTACAGCCACAGATGTAGAGACAAACTCCATTATGGCCCTTTCTCATGAAAAATTTGACTTACAAGGGGTACAATTCCACCCAGAGTCCATCTTGACTCCTACTGGAGGTGTAATTATCAACAACTTTATAAATCGATAACTTATGTTTACAACAAATATAGAGCATTTAAAAAGGCAAATGAATGAGGCTGGGGCCAAGCGAACTCCTTTTCTTTTTGCAGTAAATTTTGAGTTGACAGAAGGTTTTTTTGTGAAACACCCCTTGCAACAAAGAGAGATTCTCTTTCAGGTGAAAGGAAAAGGAAATAAACCAGTCGGTCCCTCTCCTCACAAAAGAGGGAAGCTCACCCCTCTTCCTATCCCTTACCCCTCCTATCAGAAAGCATTTAACTGTCTCTCGCAAGGGTTTCAGCGGGGCGACTCCTTTTTGGCTAATCTCACCCTTCAAACTCCAATAGAGACCAATCTATCGTTACAGGAGATTTTTTCCTACAGCGAATCTCCCTATCAACTACTTGTTCCTCATCGATTTGTTTGCTTTTCACCCGAACGTTTTGTTGCTATCGACAAAAATGGGAGAATAAGTACCAACCCAATGAAGGGTACCATAGATGCTTCACTCCCAAATGCAGAAGAGCAGATTTTAAACGACAAAAAAGAGACAGCAGAGCATGCCACCATCGTAGACCTGCTTCGGAACGATCTTGGAAGGGTTGCTAACAAGATTCAAGTAGATCGGTATCGTTACATCGATAAGATTGAGACACAAGAGCGCTCCATTTTACAGGTGAGTTCTGAGATTAGTGGACAGCTACCAGCCGACTTCTATGCCAACATGGGAGATATTCTCTTTGATTTGCTTCCTGCAGGATCAATCTCTGGTGCACCTAAACAGGCTACTGTTCAGCTTATTCAGCTGGCTGAACAGAAAGATAGAGGTTTCTATTCTGGGGTTTTTGGCTATTTTGATGGAGAAGAGTTAGACGCTGCCGTTCTTATTCGGTACATAGAGAAAGAGGGCAATAACTACTTCTTTCGCAGTGGTGGTGGGATTACGGCCTACAGCAACTGCTTGAGTGAATACAATGAGATCCTCGAAAAAATTTACCTACCATTTGTATGAAAAAGAACCTATTCATTGAAACTATTAAAGTGAAAGATGGGGTCCTATACAACCAAGAGCTTCATCAAAAACGTGCAAACCAAACAGCCAAAGCGCTATTTAACACAACTATCGATTTAGGATTAGCCCAACTACATATTCCTTCTTATGCTCTTCACGGACTCTACAAATGTAGAATAGTGTATGCCGATAGGGTTAATAAAATTGAGTTCTTACCCTACTGCAAAAGGGTTATAAAAACTTGTGCTTTGGTTCGGAATAACCAAATCGATTACCGGTATAAATCGGCCAACAGAGAGCTTTTTAACCAACTTTTAAAGCAGACTCAAACCGATGAAGTCTTACTTGTAAAAGATGGATTTATAACCGACTCCTCCTTCTCTAACCTAGTTTTTGAGAATGAAGAGGGCTTTTTCACTCCATCTACTTATCTGCTTAAAGGGGTTAAAAGAGAGGAACTTTTGCAGAGGGGAGTAATCCACTCGAGAGAGATTAGGGAGGAGAACTTAGCGGAGTATCATACCGTTTACTTCATCAATGCCATGAACGATTTAACCGATGGCCTCTCCTTTCCTCTTGCCAAACTAGTGAGAGAAAATAGTTACGAAAGTGACCAGTAGCGCAGTTGCTATTCATCCAAAGAGAGTCTCTTTGTTTACTAGAAGTTGAGTCTGCCTCTATTTTCTTCCTTCTTTCGTAAAAGGTTGTTCAAGATCTAATTGTCTGCTACTGCCTCTATGTGAGGTATAACCAATAAGAGTGAAGTGAAAAGGTTCTTATCGAAAGGTTAGGTATCGATTACAGAGGTAAGTGATGGCTCCGTAAACAAACAGGCCTAAGAATTGACCCAAATACTCATTGAATTGAAGAAGTTCTATTAAGAACAAGATGAAAAGTAGCTGTCCGATATAGGCTATAAGTACGGTTAATCCGAAGAGTAGAATCTGCTGAAAAGTGTTGTGCTTACTTTTTTCTGGGTCGACTGGAAATATCCAGTATTTGCACCAAAGAAAGCTATTTGTTTGTGCGAGAAGGTAAGAGAGAACATTGGCTTCTTTATAGTTCCAGCCTAAGTACTCCATAAAAAACCAAATAAAAACAGCTGTAAGCAGCGCATTAAGCGTGCCTACAACTGTAAATCTAAAAAGACGAACAGATCCTTTCACCTATTCACCTTTCTGTTCTACTATCTTTAAGCCAAGTTCTTCTAGCTGTGAAGGTTCAATTTGAGCTGGAGCATCAATCATAACATCACGACCTGCATTGTTTTTTGGGAATGCAATACAGTCTCTGATAGAGTCTAAACCTGCAAAAATGGAAACCCAACGATCCAACCCATAAGCTAATCCACCATGAGGAGGTGCTCCGTAGGTAAAGGCATTCATTAAGAATCCAAAGCGTTCTTTTGCAACCTCGGGGGTTAATCCTAAAAGTTTAAACATTTTGTTTTGCAATTCACTGTCGTGAATACGAATAGAGCCTCCACCAACTTCTACTCCATTAATAACCATATCGTATGCGTTAGCACGCACTTTTCCTGGTTCTGTATCTAAAAGGGCAATATCCTCTTCTTTTGGTGATGTAAAAGGGTGGTGAACTGCTACGTAACGCTTCTCCTCATCGTCCCACTCAAAGAGAGGGAAGTCTACTACCCATAGGCAGGAGAATTTATTTTTATCACGTAAGCCCAACTCACTGGCTACCTTTAAACGAAGTTCACAAAGTTGCTTGCGAGTAGTCATCACATCTTCACCAGACAAGATAAGAATAAGGTCTCCTGCTTCTGCTTGGAAGGCCTCTTTCATCTCTTGAAGAACCTCTTGGGTATAGAATTTATCTACACTCGATTTTACGGTTCCATCTTCATTAACACGAGCATAAACCATTCCTTTTGCTCCAATTTGTGGACGCTTAACATAGTCTGTTAAAGCATCTAGCTGTTTGCGGGTATAGCTTGCAGCACCTTTTGCACAAATTCCGCCAACGTATTGAGCCGAGTCAAACACCTTAAACCCATGTCCTTGTAGGATATCCATTAACTCCACAAACTTCATATCGAAACGAAGATCGGGCTTGTCGCTTCCGTAATATTTCATCGCATCGTGCCAAGAGATACGTTGGAAGGGGATATCGATATCTACTCCTCTAATCTCTTTAAAAAGATGTTGAGTCATTCCCTCAAATACCTCTATTACGTCATCTTGCTCCACAAAACTCATCTCACAGTCGATCTGCGTAAACTCTGGCTGACGGTCTGCACGTAAGTCCTCATCACGAAAACACTTCACGATTTGGAAGTAGCGATCAAAACCCGACACCATAAGCAACTGCTTAAAGATTTGAGGAGATTGTGGTAGGGCATAAAACTGTCCAGGATTCATACGAGAAGGAACAACAAAGTCACGTGCACCCTCGGGTGTAGAGCTTATTAAAACGGGAGTTTCAACCTCAAGGAATCCTTTCTTGTCCAAATATTTACGAATCTCCATGGTCATTTTATGACGAAGTTCCAAGTTTGCACGTACTGGTTTTCTGCGTAAATCAAGGTAACGATACTTCATTCGCAAATCATCTCCACCATCTGTCTTATCTTCGATTGTAAAAGGAGGTGTTGCTGCACGGTTCAGTACAGTTAGTTGGCTAACTAAGATCTCTATATCTCCAGTGGCTAAATGGTCGTTTTTACTAAAACGCTCACTCACCTCTCCTGTTATCTGAATCACATATTCTCTACCCAGTTTGTTGGCCTTATCGCAAAGGTCGGCATCGACCTCTTCGTTAAAAACCAATTGAGTGATACCGTATCTATCTCTTAAATCGATAAAGGTCATTCCCCCCATCTTTCTACTGCGCTGAACCCAGCCCGATAAGGTAACCTCTTTTTTTACATCTGAGAGTCTCAACTCTCCACACGTATGCGTTCTAAACATCGTTATATCGTTTGTTTTATATTAAGCTTGACAAAATTAATTATTTATTCGCAATTTATTTACTCTTTCTTGGTAAGTTTCTTAAAGATAGCTTTGTTCCGATCAATTATATGCCGGTTAAAGTAGCCCAATACATCTTTAAATTCTGCACTTTCTTCCTTTGGGGCCGCTTCCGCTTGCTTCTCTTTACCTGTTGAGCGAATCTCATTGGCTCTTTTTTTAGGTAAGATTACATGCAGGCCACGAGGAATGATTTCAATAAAAAGCTCTTCTCCCATCATTACAGGGTCTCCATCGAAATGCACAACACCCTCTCCTTTTCTTGTTATTCGAAGGGTTCTGCAACGCATGGTCTTGATCCTACTGTTTGTATTAATGGTGCGATTAAAAAGCTGAAAGGCGAGTGCGGGTACATCTAGAAAGGTAAAGGGTTCTATGATTGTTACATCCATCTGCCCATCGGTAATCATTGCCTTCGGGGCGATATAGGCATTATTCCCATATTGTGCTGCATTACCACAGGCTATTAGAAAGGCTTTGTGTTTTGTTGTACTTCCCTCTGCTTCTAGTTCGTAAGTTTCTGGTTCATACCTTAAGCTCTCTTGCAAAGTCTTCTCTAGGTAAGTAAGTAGTCCTCTCTTACCAGACTCAGCAAACTTTAAACTCACAAAAGCGTCAAAACCTACACCACAAGTACAAAAAAAACAGGTATCATTAATTTTACCGTAATCAATGATCTCCTTATTCATCTCCTCAATCACCTCCAAAGCTCCTTTGGGTGACATTGGAATCTCTAAATCGCGAGCCAATCCATTACCCGACCCTGCAGGAATAATTGCTAAGGCAGTATCAGTATGCACCAGGGCCTTTCCTATTTCATTAACTGTACCATCTCCACCTATTGCCACAACAACATCGGTTCCTTTACTTACCTCATCTTTAGCTATTTCTGTTGCATGTCCTGCATATTTTGTTTCGATAATTTTCCAGGCATCACCACGCTTGGCAACTGCTTCTTCAACTAGTTTTATGGTTTCTTTTTTTTCTGTTGTACCAGAAATAGGGTTTACGACAAATGTTACACGTTTCATTATGCTGCTTTTCCGCTAAAATATATGAGCAAAGATATTTAAAAAATAGTATAAATAAGTATATTTAAGTTGTTGTGTGAATTTTTTAATGAAAAAAGGGGAGTAAATACATTATTTACTATCTTTGCCACCGTTTTGTTTAATGTTTTTTAGCTGTTAGTAAACATATAAACTAACTCACTATCAATAAAGTTCACAAAGAATTTACTTTAGATTAGATATTATATACAAATAACACATGGGACTACTACAAGATAAGCTTTCGAAATATGATTTACCTCAACGAGTAAAAGAAAAAGGGGTTTATCCTTACTTTCGTTGTATAGAGAGTGAACAGGATACTGAAGTTGTAATGAGTGGCCGCAAGGTCTTGATGTTTGGATCTAACTCCTACTTGGGGCTAACCAATCACCCTAAAGTCATAGAGGCTGCGGTTGAAGCCACTAGAAAATATGGTACTGGTTGTGCGGGATCACGCTTTTTAAATGGCACACTCGACCTACACCTTCAACTAGAAAAAGAGCTAGCCGAATTTGTAGGCAAGGAAGATGCTATCATTTACTCCACAGGGTTTCAAGTAAACTTAGGGGTGGTTTCTTGCGTTACTGGACGCGAAGACTATATTATTTGTGACGAACTGGATCATGCTTCAATCGTAGAGGGAAGAAGACTCTCTTTCTCTACTACCTTAAAATTTAAACACAACGACATGGAGTCTTTAGAGAAAGAGCTCAAAAAATGTCGACCAGAGTCAGTAAAGCTGATTGTTGTAGATGGTGTTTTTAGTATGGAGGGCGATATAGCCAATCTTCCAGAGATTGTTCGTTTATCGAAAAAATACAACGCTAGTATTATGGTAGACGAAGCTCATGGCTTAGGAGTTTTAGGAAGAGCCGGACGCGGTACTTGTGATCACTTTAATCTAACAGATGATGTAGATCTTATTATGGGTACATTTAGTAAATCCCTAGCCGCTATTGGTGGATTCATCGCTGCGGATAAATCTGTAATTAATTACTTGCGCCACAACTCTCGTTCCTATATTTTTAGTGCGAGTAATACGCCTGCAGCTACAGCAGCCGCACAAGCAGCACTTCATATCATGAAATCGGAGCCAGAACGAATCGACCATTTATGGGAAGTTACAAACTATGCACTGAAGTGTTTTAGAGAGGCTGGATTTGAAATTGGTGCAACATCTACTCCTATTATACCTTTATACGTAAGAGATATGGAGAAGACCTTTATGGTTACAAAAATGTTGTTTGATGAGGGAATCTTTATTAATCCAGTAGTTCCACCTGCTTGTTCACCAAACGACACTTTAATTCGCTTCTCTCTTATGGCAACCCATACCAAAGAGCAGATCGATATTGCTGTTGAAAAACTTATCAAATGCTTTAAAGCACTAGATTTACTCTAGTTCAAAATATACCCTTATGAATAAAAAAGTCCAGGTCTTTAAAAACCCTGGACTTTTTTTTATGAAAGGAATTATAACTCAAAAAACTCCTCTACACTTTGTTTGGAGCTAGGATCATTTAACACCTTTATCAGCACTCCTTTCCGTACTCTTATACAGAGTAATAAACTGTTACTTTTTAACCCATTTATCTTAGAAATAGCTACGCATCAACTTTGCTATAATTTAATATGTAGTTTTTATGCTCTTTTTTGTAATAAAATACAATCATCCATCAATTAAATCATAAAACTCAATATGCTAATAATGAGATTATTATATCTTTTAAAATTCAAAACCATTCTCTATACATAATATCTATACGTCAACTTTACGATACAGACGTATAATTAACCACCCTCATTAAACAGCTGATTATTTTTAACATTTGAATATTTTTCATTTAAAACTATCTTTTTGCTATAAACAAGCTATTTGACAGCTGTTTTTATTAAAAAAATACCTTTTGGTAGTTATTATTTTAATGGCACAACATATAGTTAAACAACTATTTTGTTACTTATCTTTAAAATAAATCAATTTTAAATTTTATATATAAATAAATATACATACATTGCACCCGAATTAAAGCAAGTTATATTAACCTAAAAGCAAACTTATGAACAAATTTAAGGTGTTCGTACTTCTAATCATGCTGTCGCTAAGCATGGGTTACGCACTTGCCCAGACACAAACAGTTGAGGGAGTCGTAATCTCCGAGGAAGACAATGAACCAGTAATCGGAGCATCAGTGTTAGTTAAAGGAACCTCCATAGGAGCTTCTACTGATATTGAGGGAAAATTTAGCATTTCACGTATACCGGCATCGGCAAAAACGCTGCAGGTATTTTACATTGGAATGGAAACGCAAGAGGTGCCAATCAAACCTCATGTAAAAATCATCTTAAAGAGTGATGCACAAATTCTAGACGAGGTTGTTGTAACTGGGATGACCCAGGTAGACAAACGACTCTTTACAGGAGCCTCTACCAAACTAGGTGGAGACAATGTAAAGCTAGATGGTTTGCCCGACCCCAGTAGGGCCCTAGAGGGTAGAGCTGCTGGTGTTTCTGTGCAGAACGTATCGGGAACTTTTGGAGCTGCTCCTAAAATTCGTGTACGTGGTGCAACCTCTATTTATGGTAGTTCAAAACCATTATGGGTAGTAGATGGTGTAATAATGGAAGATGTTGTAGAGGTGGATGCCGATTCTCTCTCTTATGGAGACGCTACTACACTTATTAGCTCAGCAATTGCTGGGTTGAACGCAGACGACATTGAGAGTTTTCAAATTCTAAAAGATGGTTCTGCTACCTCTATCTATGGTGCGCGCGCCATGGCGGGTGTTATTGTAGTAACAACTAAAAGAGGAAAAGCGGGTGTTAGCCGACTAAGCTATACTGGAGAATTTACTACTCGCTTAGTTCCTAGCTACAGAGAGTTTAACATTATGAACTCTCAAGATCAAATGGGTATCTACCAAGAGATGCAACAAAAAGGTTGGCTAAACTTAGCTGATATTGCTAATGCATCTGAAAGTGGAGTGTATGGTAAGATGTATCAACTCATTAACGATGGTGAGTTGCTCAATACTGCAGTAGAAAGAAATAAGTTCCTACGACAGTATGAGCGTATGAATACAGATTGGTTTAGCGAATTATTTAGCTACAACCTCATGCAGACACATGCAGTAAGTATCTCATCGGGTACAGAAAAGTCAAATTACTATGCCTCTATCAGTGCATTACTTGATCCAGGATGGACCAAGCAAAGTAAAGTAAACAGATACACTGCTAACTTAAATGCGACCTACAACATCTTAGACAACTTATCTTTAAACATCATAACCAATGGGTCTTACAGAAAGCAAAAAGCTCCTGGAACCCTTTCACAAGATGTAGACGTTGTAAGTGGTGAGGTAAGACGTGATTTTGACATCAACCCTTATGCCTACGCATTAAACACTTCTCGTGTTCTAAACCCAAATGAGTTTTACACCAGAAATTATGCAGATTTCAACATTCTTCATGAACTTGAAAACAACTACATCGACCTTCACTTAGCAGATTTAAAGTTTCAGGCCGATTTAAAATTCAAGCCAATGAAAGGAATGGAGTTGGGGGTCCTTGGCGCTATTAAATATCAATCTACCTCTCAAGAACATAATATCACAGATGAATCGAACCAAGCTGCTGCATACAGAGCAATGCCTACAACAGCCATTCGAGATAGTAACCCATTCTTGTACACCGACCCAGATAATCCTTTTGCTATTCCTATTACAGTTTTACCACAAGGAGGTATCTATCAACGTACAGACTATCGCATGCGTGCATCGGATTTCCGTGCGTCGGCCTCATACAACACAGTTATAAATAACGATCACATCATTAACACTTTCGTAGGTAGTGAGATTAACACC